>WTAX01000276.1 GCA_013139395.1 Gammaproteobacteria bacterium
CCACTCGTCATCCGGTAGAGGAATATCTGGAAAAAATTGGTGATCCCACACAATATGAAGAAATTGTGTTTTGTGGTTTTGGTGAGCCGACTCTCAGAATTAAAGAACTGCTTAAAATAGCGACTTATTGTAAAGAGGCAGGTGCCAAAGTTCGAGTTAATACCGATGGTTTAGGTAATCTGGTAAACAAGCGTAATATTCTTCCTGAACTGGCAAAATGTGTTGATGCATTGTCAGTCTCTATGAATGCCCAGAATGAAACTGTCTATGATAAACACTGTGTGCCGGCCGTAAAAGGCTCCTATGAGAGTATGTTGGACTTCTTGCGCTTAGCACCTCAATATATCGCTGATACCACGGCCACAGCCATTGACGGCCTGGAAGGAGTGGATGTTGATGCCTGTGAAAAACAGGCGCTGCAACTGGGTGTTAAATTCAGAAAAAGAGTTTTAGATATTGTCGGATAACTATTCTTATATAAAGTAAAAAATAATTTGCAATATTAAAAATATCAGGTAGAATACGCACCACTTAACTGCTGTGGGTGATTAGCTCAGCTGGTCAGAGCACCGCCCTTACAAGGCGGGGGTCATAAGTTCAAATCTTATATCACCCACCACTCTTTCTACAACCTTCCTAAAGAGTGGTTTTAAACTTCCTGATAAAATTCAAAAAACTTGTCTATTTTACAGTCAAAATATTCACATAACTGATTTATTATTTTAAATATATTCTCGTTCATCCTTCCTTCCAAATTAATATGTATATAGATAAAAGGTTATTATCATTATAGAAACTATTGATTTCTGTTTATATGACGAATTTAGCATAATTGACTATTTAGATCTGGAATTTTAATCATGATATTACAGGCATTAATATTTGATGTGGATGGTACTCTGGCTGAGACTGAGGAAATTCACCGTAAAGCGTTTAATCAGGCTTTTTCAGAAGCGGGGCTGGACTGGCACTGGAGTCAGGAGCATTATCGTAAACTGTTGACTATATCAGGCGGCAAGGAACGAATCCGTCATTTTATCCATAATATCTCTCATGATTCAGATGAATACAAATCATTCCTGGAAGCCGTCGCTGAAAATAAATTGGAACCATTAGACGATACAAGTCTGAATTTATGGATCGCCAGCCTTCATCTGCTTAAAGGGGCTCATTATGCCGAAATAATGGCGGCAGGTGAAATTGAATTACGTCCTGGGGTAGAACGTCTGATTCGAGAAGCTCACCATAATGGTCTGCGCCTGGCCATTGCCACGACCACCAGTATGGAAAATATCACTGCATTATTTAATGCAACCATGGGAAATGAAGTATTGGATTGGTTTGAGGTCATTGGTGCAGCTGAACAGGCACCGGTAAAAAAGCCTGATCCCTCCGTTTATCTCTGGGTTTTGCAGCAACTGGATCTGCCCGGCAGTCAGTGTCTGGCAATTGAAGACACACATAATGGTGTGTGCGCTGCAACAGGTGCAGATATTCCAGTGCTGATAACACAAAGCTATTATAGTGAAGGTGAAGATTTTAGTGGCGCAGTAACAGTTCTGACTGATCTCGGTGAGCCTGATAGCCCCTATCGAATATTGGCGAACGTTAACACGGATGTTAACTCTGATTTTAGTAATAAGGCCGACAGAATGAATACGTTTGTTGATGTGGAACAATTGCGATATTGGGCATCCACGATTAACGAATGAGTATAAACAAGATTGGGTGGGATCCACGATTTTGGCTCTCACTGGTCAATAGCCACAATTATTATGTCCAGGAATGATAACACCTGTGCAACAGGCAGATCATTATGCACCGCAAACTAAGGTTAATCTGTTACCTGTCAATAAATGAAACAAATCCTCACTCCTGTTATGAAAAGAGATAAATCATTGCAGTGATGAGTTTTTCACTATCAAAACGGATATTACAAAATTTCAATTGTATGGTCATGCCTATAGATTCAGCTGAATATGCCATCAACTCGATGCGAGTTTGCGTGAGCTGAATATGCTTTATTGTGAATGTATTCTGGTTGAGGAGCCACCTGTTCTTATGGCCTGTCAGGCTGTACGTGAACTTTTGCAATAAGTAGTCAGTAACCCATAATCCAGAGACAAAAATAGTGATAGAAAACATTACAGGGAGAAATAATAAAAGATGAAAAAATACATCAAAGAGCATTAAGTGAACAATAGATAATAGTTAGAGCAAAACTTAGAAAATATGAGTTGGAAGATATAATGCAGTAAATGGTTTTATTTGGTATTGCGATTGTGATTGGTTTAGGCATATTAATCTGGAGTGCGGACTGTTTTGTTGATGGTGCTTCGGGACTTGCCAATAGCTTTAGTGTGTCACCTCTGATCATTGCTCTGACCATTCGTTAAACCATCAATGTGAAAGTCACCCAGTGTACGGCGAATGTCGGTATTAGAAGAAAACATCAGAGTCAGCTATCCTGTTTGTTTAAAGCGTCATTAAGAATGTGGTCGCTTTCATTTAAGAGAAAGTCAAGAAAGGTGCGAGTTACCCGTGTGAGTTGTTTGTTTTTTAAATGCACGGCATACCAGCGACGAATCAGTGGGAAGCCATTGACATTTAATATCACGATATGTTTTCCGGCCAGTTCCAGGCGTAAATTATGTCTTGATAATACAGAGAGTCCCAGACCTGCCATCACTCCCTGTTTAATTGCCTCACTACTACCTAATTCCATATAGGGTGTGATCTTGATATCCTGCTCTGCAAACAACCTGTCTACAGCCTGCCGGGTGCCTGATCCTTTTTCACGTACCAGAAAGCGCTCCTGGCTCAGTTGTTCCAGAGTAATACTGTTTACGTCCTCTAGAGGATGATTAGGCGGGGCAACCACCACCAGCTCATTGTTGATAAATGGGTATGACTGTACCTCAAGATCCTGAGGGACCTGTCCCATGATCAATAGATCATCTTCATTCGATTTAAGTCGCTCTAGTACCTTGGCTCGGTTGGTCACTGTCAGACGAGGTTTCACTTGTGGGTGCTGAGCAATAAAAGAACCCAGCAGATGCGGCATAAAGTATTTGGCAGTCGTAATGACGGCAATACGTAATTCACCTTTGATGATCCCCTCAATTTCAGATGCAGAATCACCCAGCATGACCAATCTGCTAAGGATGTCCTGGGTGGCAGAATAAACATCACGACCGACTGCAGTTGGCTGGATATGACGCCCAATTTGTTCCAGCAGTGGATGTCCAATGGTTTCACTGAGTTTCTTGATCTGCATCGATACAGTGGGTTGAGTCAAATGTAATGTCTTGGCAGCTCGGGTGTAACCACCGAGTCGAACGACTGCTTCAAAAATTTGCAGTTGGCGCAGAGTAACATGGCGGATAAGGTTATTAGCCATTGAATAAGTCATAGATAAAACTCTATTTAAATGATAGAAAATATTGATTTCTATTTATATGTTATCTTCATCATAATGTCCACCACTCAGCACTATTAGGATCAAATAAAATGACAGTATCTACCCCTGTGAATGCTGAAATTATCAGCCATATTCTCACCGCAATAAAATCCTCAAGTCATATTGAACCGGCACTTTTTACAAAATTTAATGTGAAACGAGGTCTGCGCAATAGTGATCATTCCGGTGTTTTGGTAGGCCTGACGAATATCGGTGAAGTCATTGGTTATATAAAAAATGATAAAACCATTGAGCCAGTCGAAGGGCAATTACTTTATCGTGGTATTGATATTAAGGATCTGGTTCAAGGCAGTCAAAAAAATCAGCGCCATGGTTTTGATGAAGTTATTTTTTTATTATTGACGGGCCAATTGCCTGCTGGTGGTGAACTTAATGCTTTTGAAAATTATATTGCGGCTAATCGTGAAATTCCAGCCGATATTGTCAACAATTTTATACTGTCATTAAGTGGCCGTGACATTATGAATATGTTATCACGAACTATCCTGGGGCTTTATACTCTGGATAATGATGCCGATGATCTGTCACAGCAAAACCAGATCAGACAATCTCTGGAATTAATTGCCAAATTTCCAACCATTATTGCTTATGCTTACTTTGGTATGAGGCATAAATATTATCATGAATCACTGATCATACGTCATCCCAGATATGATCTGAGCAGCGCTGAAAATTTTATCTATATGCTTAAAGGAGAAGACTATACACCTCTGGAAGCAGAATTACTTGATTTAGCCCTGATATTACATGCAGAACATGGAGGTGGTAACAATTCTACGTTTACCATTCGAGTGACTAGCTCATCTGGAACCGATACTTATTCGGCAGTTGCCGCAGCCCTTGCTGCTCTTAAAGGATCACTGCACGGCGGTGCCAATTTAAAAGCACTGGACATGGTGGAACATATCAAAAAACAAGTGAAAGATTGGGATAATGATACTGAACTCAGTGACTATTTATTAAAGATTTTACAAAAACAGGTCTACGACAAGAGTGGTAAAATTTATGGGCTCGGTCATGCGATTTATACCAAATCAGATCCTCGTGCGGTGTTGCTTAAAGAACGAGCGAGCCAACTTGCTCAAGAAAAAGGCTTAGAGGCTGAATTTAGACTCTATAAAAATATAGAACGACTGGGACCGCAAGTTTTTGCTGAATTTAAAGGCATTAAAGCAAAAACACTCTGTGCCAATGTTGATTTTTATTCCGGCTTTGTCTACACTGCAATCCAGATCCCCAGAGAAATTTACACCCCATTATTTGCTATGGCTCGTATTGCCGGTTGGTGTGCTCATCGTATGGAAGAGCTTAACTTTGAAGCTAAACGCATTATTCGTCCTGCCTATAAAAATATTTTTGGGCATAAAAACTATGTACCAATAGAACAACGTTAAAAAAATGAAAGTGCAAGCTGATAATTGTGTACTCCTCTTATTTTATTAGATCGAAATATTCGAACTAATAATCAATAATATTCGACTTTTTGTCGTATTATTACAATGATAAAATTTTGTAAGAAAATTAAATCAGGGTGCACTTAATTAATAAAGAATTGTATTCTGGTAGATAATTACCTGCGCTCTTAGGGCATTTAATTGAGAATAAATGAAAGAAAAAAGAAATAATAGCGATATTTATGACAGGGGAGTATGGCGTTATCAATATGAAAGATCATTAGAACTTAAGAATAATCACAATCAATATCCGTTCCAATATAGGTATTTGCCACCAATGCAAAAACCAGGAAGCAACCCATTTTTTAAATGAACTATCAACACATAAAACAGGACAAATTAACATATGCACATACAACAATCACCACCTGATCTTACTGATGTAATTAGCAAAATATTTGGTAAGGGAAAGGGAATCATAATTTCACTTGTTATTATTTTCTTTATTGTTATTTCGGCCGGTCAATCTTTATACACGATAGAAGAGGGACATGTTGGGATTATTAAGCGCTTTGGTGAAGCAACCCAACAAGTTAATCCTGGTCTGCATATTAAAATCCCTTTTGTTGATACGGTAGAAGTGCTGGAGATCCGTACCCGCAAAAATGTAGAGCGTCTTAATGCATCAACCTATGAGCAAATGCCTATTACCGCAGAAATTTCCATTAACTGGACAGTCCAACGAGCACAAGCCTTTGAGTTATATAAAAGCTATGGTGGACTGGATCAATTTGAATCTCGAATTTTAGATCCTAAACTACGTTCTGCTGCAAAAGATGCGTTGGCACGATATAAAGCAGAAGAAATTATTCAAAACAGAAGTAAAGTAATTGCCCAAATAGAAAGCTTGTTGATTGAAGGCATGAAAAATTATCCCGTAAAATTAGACTCTGCTCAATTAGAAAATTTAGGTTTACCGCAAAAATACATTCAATCCATCGAGACAAAACAGACGGAGAAAAACCTGGCAGCAGCTGAAGAACATCGCCTGCAAAGACAAAAACTTGAAGCGCAACGTGCTGTTAATACGGCTTTGGCAAAACGTGATGCTGCTAAAGCAACCGCTGACGGTAAAGCTTATGCGATTGAGATTGAAGCAAAAGCTGAAGCTCAAGCCATTCGTTTAAAAGGCCTTGCAGAGGCAGAAGCCATTCAAAAGAAAGCTGAATCATTGAATCAGTCGTCTACTTTGGTCGATTATGTTCGTGCTCAGCAATGGAATGGTCAAATGCCGCAGACAATGATGGGCTCAGGTCAAAATATTTTATGGAATATGTCTGATAAAAACCGCTAACTTATAATATGATGTATTGAGCTATATCATTCATATTAAATAAGTCATATATTCTAAAATACTAACATATGACTTGCTCTAATATAATGGAGAGTAAAAGCAATATCCGATAATTTTTCATGTTTGTGAAAGCTATCTGTTTTTTTACTCTCTATTGTAAACTTTTGTACGCCACGCGAACCCTCCGTTCATGCCGTACCTTTTTTGCTCTTTTATGCCATTATTTTGGTGCTTATTATCTCTATTAACCATAAATAAAATGAGCAGTATTTTATGAATTGCTTACTATTAGCTTTATAGTCCTAATTTTTTTTCAAGATAGTGAATGTTAGCACCGCCAGCCT
>WTAX01000268.1 GCA_013139395.1 Gammaproteobacteria bacterium
CATCTGGAATGTTCTCTACCATTTTCTCAATGATCTCGTCTGCTCCAGATACAAAAGGTTCTTGAACAAGACCAACTTTCTCGTCATCAAAAACCCACATGGTGAGATATTTGTATGGTTGTATTACATTAATTGCGTTCATAATACTTTATACATAACGACCAAGCTGTGCGGCGTGAATGTAGCGCAGCGTAGTGAACATCCGAACGAGCGATTTGTTAGGTTTCGTTCTCAATTAACAAGGACTTCGTTGAGCGTTCGTTTTGGGACATGGTGAACACCTGCATTATCTCGCCAATATTTGATGTCGCCATTCACTCCAACGGCCTCTAGCACTACCGTCTCTTTTGGCTTGCCGATAGGAATTGCGAGGAGTATCTCGAACTGGTCAGATAGACCTAAAGATTCTGCAAGTTCTTTATGTTTTATAGAACCGACAATACTACTACCCAAACCTATCTCGGTCGCACCAAGCCTAATATTCTGTGCCGCAATACCAGAATCGATACCAAATGATGTACTTATCGATTTGTCCCCTAGAATAAGTACATATGCTGAAGGCCTTTCACCTTCTTTTGGACCGGTCCAGTCCTGTAGATATCCCGCCCAAGTGAGATTATTAAATATTATCGCGTTTACATCTGAGTCACATGATAAGAAGTATTTAAGCGGCTGTAGGTTTTGGCTAGATGAAGACAACCGAGCAAGATCTACCAGTTTTTCCAACACACTTCTTTCCACAACTACATCTTGAACAAACCGACGATAGCAACGGTTAATTTTGATGAGGTCACTAAATGTCATCTCTGATACCCCCTAGAAACCTAACATTGCCTTGAGCGAGTACTGGGACAAGGGAAGATTTCTTTAAAAAGAACACATTTCCAGTACTCTCATAATTTTTTGTAAAATCGCCAAGTCCCAGTGATCCGCTCCTAGCCCTTGTTATACGTATTTTTATTTTAAAAAATTGAACGTATATTCTCCTGCGATAATTTCAAATATATCATCATAGGTAGCAAGTACAAAATGTTTATGTTTTTCATTTATTTTGTTTGAACAATCTATTTCTTTTAATTTCTTTATCCAATCCGAACCGGTAATTTCTTGGAATGAATACTCTAAATATGAATGGTTGTAATAATCTAGTTCGATTTGATAGTTAGCAATAACATTACCAAATTTGAGCTCATAAGGGATAAAATCATGTTCTCCTTCATAATTGCTTAGCAACTCTGAATTTACTTCACCCTTAATAATTAATTCTGCATTTTTATACATCACACTATTAAGGTAAATGGCATCCCTCCCCCTAAGTGTTCCGTATTTTGTTTTAATACCTTGAACGTTCATTTTTTCTCATTTACGTATAGCTAGATTAATAAATTCTTATATTTTTTATTAAGTTATTGAAATTATAAATTATTAGTATTTCATTGTCTCGTTATTAAATCAAGCAAATATGGACATCTCATTGTTTTAGTTTTTTTATGAGTAGTCTATAGATTTAAAAGGAGATATGATCATAGGGACACGATTTAACACTTTCCAATAAAAAACCAAAATTGCTACTTTATAAAATTCTGACTCGAATATAGTTTGTCACAAAATTTGTGCTTTAAGTCAGAACAGTCCGAAATCTGTGGTATACCGAGTATTCAGAATTAGAGATTATTTACCTGAATCCAGTAAGAGCACGTATTCACGTTCGGCTAATAATTACTGAGTTTGAAATACAGTGTTTATTATTAACTGTCCTGCAAATACGTTGTCATAAATAATTTTATTTCTCTCTTTATTTAAACTTAAACCTACTGCATTTGATGGGCTGGTACGTTTTATTTTCAATAGTGATTCAGGATAATGAATGATTAATGTTACACGAAATGGAAAATAGCCATCAAGAAACCTGCGGTGATAAGGGCCATTTTTTATAGAGTATGTATTATCAGAATTCTTATTAAGAATTTTTACGTCTGCTTCAATACATAACAAGGAATGTTGAGTTATATTTTCCAATTCAATGTGGTTCTTGTTAATTTTGGCTGTTTGTATATTTTCAGCAGCTGTGACATGAAAGTTTTTAATGAATTGGTATTGGTAAACTATTTCAGTTAAATTTATGGAATCAAGGTGTTTATAGCATTGATCAATTTTTACCCAGCCTGTTTTAATACTTTCTGGAGTAATGGTTATTTCACTAATTGAATGAAGTGTTTTATTATCAGTTTTCGGTAATAAAATCAGTTCACCTTCATCAACTTGAATGGGTAAATGTTCATCTTCATTAAACCGGGCTTCAAGTTCTTCCTCATTCATTTCTGAAGAATATGCATTAAAGCTAATCAATAAAGCAAACAGAAGAATCAATATTTGGTAATGCATATGAATAATAGTTATGGGAATAATATCATGAATCTGAGTAACTCGTTTGTTTTAGGTATTCTCCTGACTATACCAATAAATGAGCTTTCGGTCTATTTTCAGCCCCATTCCTGACAGTAAATGAAGAATAAAATTATTGCTATGTGGATAATTACCTCAATTATCCTTCTCGTAGATGGTGCTTTTCTACTTATTAGCTTAAGTTTAACAGGTAATATGTATAATTGCGTTTACTTTATTTCTATCATAGCTTTTCAACAACTGACATATTTCATCAGTTGGCTTGGCAATAACTTCTATATCTCTTTTTTTTGCTTCATCATACACAGTGGACATAATCGGCAGACTGCCGTATTTTCCGGTACCTATAAAAAGTTTTGAACCTTTCCATGGAATGTTTTCTTCTGCTGAAAGAGGTGTGTGATTATACTGGTCACGATAAGCCTTTGAGGCTTTTTTGTTACGTTTTTTAATCTCACCTTTTTTTATGACGATATCGTTTGTATAGTGTTTACCTTCTATGGTCAATGCGCCAAAAGAAACTAGTTCTATTTTCATTATATCCTCCTTCATTGTGCTATTTCGGGTTAATTAATAAACTGGATTTTTAGTTTATTAGAGGAACAAAGCTAAAGCCATAATGCTCCACACCCTCAAGTTTATCATCTGCTTTAGTAATTTCATAAATCGAATTTTTTACCGGAATCACAAGTTTTCCACCATGTTTTAACTGCTCTGCTAACTTTGATGGGAACTCATTGGCTGCTGCAGAGACTAATATACGGTCAAACTTTTCACATACTAAACCAAGCCTGTTTGACGATTGAATGATTTTAGCATTTTTGAAACTGTATTTTTTAAGATTCTTAGCTCCAAATTTCACGAGCTCAGATACTCTTTCCAGACCAGTGACAGAACCTTTTTCTCCGACTATAAAGCTAAGAAGTGTTGTTGTCCAGCCTGAACCGCTCCCAATATCTAAAATCTTATCTCCTTTTTGAGGGCTTAACATCTCCAACATCATAGCTACTGTAGTCGGTTGTGAGATAGTCTGCCCATGACCGATTTGAAGAGGGTAGTCTTCATAAACATCAGGAGCAACAGGATCTAAAACAAAGTCTGCTCTATCTACATTGTTAAATGCTTCTATAATGTTGCTTGATTTTAATGAATTATTGTCGATGAGGTGCTGAACTAAAGCTGTATTTGAAATCATATGATACTCCTATTAGGAGGATAGACAATTCAATGACACTTTTCAAACTATGAGCTAGGGATTGTGCCATTTCGATGTTTCAGATCAGGTAGATGGGAATGGAAAGTTCAGAAAAAGTGAATCAAAGAAATGAAATATGATGTTTTTGCTAAATTCCTTCT
>WTAX01000112.1 GCA_013139395.1 Gammaproteobacteria bacterium
TTTTAATTTGTCTCTTAATGCCGGATCCTGAACGACCAGAAAATGCCAGGGCTCAAAGCCGAATGAGCTGGGGGAGAGACGGGCGCTTTCTAAAATATATTGAAAATCATCATCAGAAATTTTTTTATTTTCATCAAACACTTTGCATGCATGGCGAAAGTTCATCATTTCAATAAACTGCTCTTTCATCTCTTTCATCTCTTTCATCAAACCTCATTGAGTAAATTTGTTGCTAAAACCTTTACCTTATCGTAACTATTCAGTATGTATTCCTAAATAATGCTTGTTAAGCCCATGGTCACTTCTTTTTCTAACTTTGAGAACTCGCTGCGCTCAGACAATCAAAGTCAGAAAAAGAAGCAACCACAGGCTTTTTGTAAATAATTCGCTGAATAGTTACACCTTATCTATTATTACATCTTTAACAACTCCAAGAAAGCGCTTAAAAGGATCAGATTTTGCTATTATGACAGGTAAAAAATATCTGCTTTAATGAACTGTAAGGACATTGTTGTTTTCTAATACGATAAGTTTGAGCGTTAAAGAGATAATATGAAGGGATAACTGATATGTGATGTTTGGCGTGATGATAGCAAGGTGCTTTTTAAAATAATATGCAATGGGGGGGAGGTTTGCATTATAAAAAAAACACCTTGCTATAGTCACGCCATGAGTAATGTGGCTATAGCGAGTGGGACAATTGTCTCACTCAAAACAGAAAACATGAAGATTTCTGTGAGTGCCTGTTGTAGTAAATCTATAGTTTAAACTATAGATTTAGTCCTTACACTTGCTGCAGGTATTAATACCAAGCAATGGGTATAGTGGGCAGAAGTTAAATAAGCCTGTTAATAAAGGAACTACGCCAACCCAACCCCATGGGTTCATTACCGGTACTAAAAAGACTGAGGCAATTAAAACAACACCCAGAACAACACGTAAAATCTTATCTATTCCACCAACGTTTTTCATTCTATTAAGCTCCGTATGAATTTATTTATTTGTTTAAGTGGGGTTATTGTGCCAGATAAAAAAAAAGCGTTAAGTGATAATGTCACTTAAAACGCATTTTTTTTAAAGAATAATGATTTTTTATTTCAATTGTAGTCAGTGGCTTAGGGCCTCGGAAAAAATGATTTGTCCCAAATAGCACAGGCATTTTGTTCAGATTTTAGGCGTATTAAAGGGCGCATAGTTGTTCTACGCAACCTTTGATACAACGACAAATCTGGGCAAAAGGGCAAGCTAGGTGGGATGAATCATTATTTCCGCGGCCCTTATGTGATGATGTTATTTAAAACTCTTTGTTAGTGGAAGTAAGGTTGCTAAAGCATCATGGTTTGTGATTTCAATTTTGCCCCGACTCAGTTTTACCCAACCTTTATTTTCAAACTCTTTTAATTGCCTGCTGATCACTTCACGAGCTGAACCTAACTCTGTTGCTAAGACTTGATGGGTTGTACGAATAGGGGTATTGACTGAGCCATGTTCTAATAAGAATTTAGCTAAGCGAATATCAAGTTTGGCAAAACTGATTTCTTCAACCAGAGTAATTAGTTTAATGAGGCGATCACCGTAGGAATGAAAAACCTGCTTTCTAAAGGCCTTTGATTCACCCATATATTGTTCAAAGACAGGTTTAGGTATGGCCAATGCTAAAACATCTGTTTCGGTAACGCCTTCAGCAGGGTAGTCTTCAGAAGAGATTAAGCAGCTAGTGGTTAAAACACAGGAACCACCACTGGTGATATGATAAAGCACAATTTCACGACCATTTTCTGCACGAGTGATGACTTTAACGGAACCAGAAATAACCAGTAAATAATTAAGGCACTGATCACCTTGATGAAATATAGTGGTTCCTTCAGGGATGGTCATTTGCTGACAGTGTTCAAGTATATTGATACCATCCTTACCTTTTGCATCGTTTAGCTTTGGAAAAAGGCTTAAAATTGTATTTGTCAGTTCCATGGTTGTTTATATTCCCCCTTGAATATTTCTTATTTCTCTTTTGATAAAAAGGCCTGAAATTTTTTATTCATTCCTCTTTTACCTTGCAGACCCCCAGTGTGTATGGCAATAATTTTGCTGCCTTTGGGGAAAAAATCCTTGTCAACCATGCTTACCATAGCACACATCATTTTAGCTGTGTAGACTGGATCTAATTCTACCTGATATTTTTTTTCGAAGTCATGAATAAACAGTGCAAGTTGTTGATTAATTTTACCAAAACCACCAAAACTCCAGTCATATAATAATTCCCATTGAGTTATTGCGGGTCCTTTTTTTTGTGTATTTAAAAGTTCCTGAATGACTGGTTTTAGAAACTGACCGCCTTTCATTGCTGGAAAACCAAGTACTTTGGTTTTGTGTGAGTTTAATAAATTAAGTCCGGTGATAATTCCAGCCATTGTTCCACCTGTGCCGCAAGGTACACAGACATAATCTGCATCATCGGGGATAAATGAAGCAATTTCTGAAGCTCCTAAAACAGCCAGTGCATTGGTACCGCCTTCGGGGACAAGGTAAAATTGGTCAGCTAATTTTCCTTCACAAAAAGGATCTTCCGCGGCAATTAATTCTTTAATTTGTTGAATGACTTCTGGTTGATGCTTATTTCGATAGGTTTGACGATTAAGATAAAACAGCTTCATTCCCTGGGTAGTGACATCGGACAGTGTTGGATTAAGCGGCAGGTGCTCTTCGCCGCGAATGATGCCGATGGTATTAAAACCACCGGCTTTTCCTGCGCTGGCAAGCGCATGCAAATGGTTGGAATATGGCCCGCCAAAGCTGAGCAAGGTTTTATAGTTCTGTTTTTTTGCTGCAATTAAATTATGCTTAAGCTTAAACCATTTATTACCGGAAATAATCGGATCAGTCTTATCTGTTCTTAAAATTTGCAGTGTTAAGCCTTTTTCTGCGAACAAGGGATGATGAATTGTTTCTAATGGAATTGGAGGCATTGGTTTTGTATGCATAATTATCTACATATTATTTTCTAAATAAGATAAATGTTTAGTGTGAATGATATTATAATGTCCATAATTTGAGAATTACAATCATTTACGTTGAGCTTATGGATTGAATTCAGGACTTAATTAACCCCCAAATCTATTAAATAATGAAAAATCAGTTACCACTTTCGCTTCAGGCTGCAGAACATGCCAGTTTTGATAATTTTATTGCGGGTGAAAACCAACAATTAATATTTTCTCTGCTTAATGAAAATGAGCCATTGATCGTTGTCTGGGGCGATGAGGGCTCAGGTAAAACTCATTTACTGCAAGCTCTATCAAGTCAATATCAGGCCAATGGCCTCAATGCTCTCTATATACCTCTGCAAATCGATGATGATTTTTCTCCTGAGTTATTAGATGGTTTAGAAATGATGGATCTGGTTTGTCTGGATGATATTCATACCATCTCGGGAAATCAGGAATGGGAAGTGGCTTTATTTCATTTTTTTAACAAAATCAGAGAAAATAATGGTCGTCTAATTCTTGCGGCAAACAATAGTGCGCTTAATTTAGATATTCAACTACCTGATTTAAAATCACGTCTAAGCTGGGGGCTTACCTATCAGACACAAAATCTGTCAGATAAGGATAAAATTAAAGTCTTAAAACTCAGAGCACATGAGAGAGGTTTTGAAATGACGGATGAGGTGGCTAATTATTTATTAAAACATGCCACCAGAGAGTTGTCTGCATTGATTAAACTGCTGGAAAAACTGGATTATGAAAGCCTGGTAAAACAACGAAAATTAACAATCCCTTTTATAAAGAACTACTTGTAATTAATTGATTGTTAACGATGTTATATTAGGTTTTATCTTCGGGTGTTTTGTTAGCTTGCTGTTTTACGGCTTCTTCTTTAACTTGTTGTTTAAATTTTTTCTTAAAGATCCTTGCGTACATTACACAGCCTGAATACATCATAAATGAACTGAGTGTTTCAATTAACCCTGCATACCAAATGTCAGGATAGGCTGATATCTCGCTGATACCATGAGCAAAATAAGCTAAAGAAAGAAAACTTGCCCATTGATAGGTATAGAGCTTATTTCTTAATAAGCCGCGCATAGGGAGTACAAGAGGGCCTGCAATAACAATAAGTACTAATGCAATAGGAAAATGTTTTGATGGAATCAACCAGACTATATTGATCATTAGAATAATAAATAGGGAAAAATAGCCAACTAGTGCTAAATTTTGTGCAAAGCGAAGCTTTTCTGATTCTTCAGTAAGATTTTCTGTCATTTTATTAATCTTTTTTCAGTTTTTTTGCAATTTCAGCAACACGTTGACCTATGGCAATGCACAGGTTCTTCTCATCCAGACTAATAGCAAGGTTACTCTCTTTGCCTGCCAGATGACTTGGACCATAAGGAGTACCCCCAGTGGTTGTTGATAGTAACTCAGGCTCACTATAAGGTGAGCCGACCAATAGCATACCGTGATGTAATAGCGGGATCATCATGGAGAGTAAGGTTGATTCATGACCGCCATGCAGGCTGGACGCTGAAGTAAAAAGCCCGGCAGGTTTACCTGCTAAATGGCCGGCCATCCAATTGGCAGAAGTTGAATCAATGAAATATTTCATTGCTGCAGCCATATTGCCAAAGCGTGTCGGGCTGCCAAGTATAAGGCCGCTGCAATGGGCTAAATCATCTGTGGTCACATAGGGTGCACCTTCTTTCGGAATACTGCTTTCAACCGCTTCACAGACACTTGACACCTCAGGAACTGTTCTGAGCATGGCGTGCATCCCCGCTACTTTTTCAACACCACGGGCAACGAGTTGCGCCATTTCAGCTGTGGCGCCATGACGGGAATAATATAAAACCAGAATTTGGGACATTAAATTTCTCAGTATAAAAGTATTTATTAGTCGTATTAAGTTAATAGTTGTAAATTAAAGAGATAATTGAATATTTAACTAATAACCCTATATTTTATTAAGTTATAAGCCCAAAAAAAGGTAATGTTAGCACATTAAACTATGTTTATAGATAATCTATTTAAATACTTTTCTTGACAGTTTTATAAGGCAATGGTAACTTTGCTATAGCTTAAACATAGATAGCCAAATTGGCAAGAGCTCAATCAGGAGCTTAATTAATAATAAGCAAATAAATACAATCAGGAGTCATTAATATAATGAAATTTAAAAAATATGCTAAGTATCTGGGGGTGGCTACTTTAGCATTTGGTCTCGCAACAGGTTGTCAGAGTACTGGTTCTACATCTAATACCGGGGCTGCACTTTCAGCAAATGATCAGGCTGTGCAGCAGATCATTACGGATGCTAAAGCCGCTCTCTCAGTTGCTAAAACGGGTGGTTATGCCTGGCGTGATACAGGTAAATTTATCAAGCAGGCTGAAGAAGCATTAGCGGACGGTAATACCGCTAAGGCAAGCTCTTTAGCAACAAAAGCACTAGAGCAGACTGAAATGGCTAAAAAGCAGGACGCTGAACAAGATAAAGCGGTTAAAGAACGTTTTAATCAGTCTTAATAGTGACTGAACTGTATTACAGTTAATTTGTGTAATACAGTTCTTAAAAACTATTTAAAAAAGAGGGGATGAAAATCCCCTCTTTTTTTTTGCAAAGGATGGCTTTATACTGTGAAGCGCATGGCTTATCAGCTGACTATTTATGGATGATTGTATTAGTTTTGCACTGTATTCATAGAGGTAGAGTTGTTTTTTTCTCTACATTATCTTGTATTATATTAACTCGAAAACTCCCCGGATGAACTATTTTAAAATTATTGCTCATTTTTTTCTTTTTGTAATACAGCGATTTTTGGCATTACGTTGTACAGAAATAGCGGCATCTCTGAGTTATACATCACTTTTATCGCTTGTTCCTTTGTTAGCTGTTATTTTTGCTGGTTTTTCATCATTTTCAGTTTTCCAGGAATTATTAACAGAAATACAACACTTCATCTTCGCCAATTTTGTTCCCTCTTCAAGTGAGCTTATACAAGAATATTTAAATGAATTTGTCGGCAAAGCATCGCAATTAACATTGGTTGGTTTACTGGGGTTATTTGTTGTGGCGCTTATGTTAATGTGGCAAATTGATAAGGCTCTTAATCACATATGGGGTGCTAATAAGGCTAAGAATTTCTTAAGAACCTTTTTGATCTATTGGGCTGTTTTGACTCTTGGGCCTGTGTTGATGGGAGTGAGTTTAATGGTCACTTCTTATATTGTTTCATTACCCTTAATTAGTGATGCAGCAGATACCATTGGTATAAGAACGCAAGTGTTGTTAATCATCCCTTTTGTTATGACCTTATTGGCTTTTACGCTTATTTATCTCATTATACCGAATACCCATGTTACTTTTTTTCATGCACTTGCTGGAGGCATTACCGCTGCTTTATTTTTTGAACTGGCTAAGAGAGGTTTTGCATTATATGTGAGTCATAATACCACTTACACAAGTCTCTATGGTGCTTTGGCCACTGTGCCTATATTTTTAATCTGGATATATATTTCCTGGCTGGTGACTTTGCTGGGGGCTGTAACGACTCGTTCGATGACCTTATTTGACTTTTCATTAACTCAACGTTGTTATTCTTCACATCGTTTTCTCTCTGCATTTCATATACTAAGGGTTCTATCAAAAGCCTCTCAAAATGGCCAGGCATTGCCTGATGAACATTTTCATAAAGACTCCTTTTTGTATGATGAAAAATATATGGATGAAATTTTATATGAATTAGAAAAGTCAGGTTGGATATTAAAAACTGAAAATGAACTCTGGGTGCTGGCCAAAGATCTGGATGATGTGACCTTGTGGGATTTATATCAAAAATTACCTTATTCTTTACCAAAATTTGATACAGAGGAACCTTTATCCTCTATCATAGGTCAAAGCAATAAGGTTTTGGCCCAAGAGCTTGATTTTCCCTTAAAAACAATATTTTTACGTTATGATTAAATGTTACTTATTTTAAAAATACAAAATAAACTCTGATAAGTGAGTTAAAAGAGACCCTATGAACAATAAAATGACGCGCTGCATACTACTATTAATCTCCTTATTCTTTTTATCCTCAACTGCATCAGCAGTTGATTTCTCCTTTACTGATACGGAAGGTGAAGCGCATAAGTTATCTCAATATAAAGGTAAATGGGTGCTGGTGAATTTTTGGGCAACCTGGTGTCCGCCTTGTCGTAAAGAAATTCCTGATTTATCCGATTTTCATTTAGAACATGATGATGCGGTAGTTATTGGTGTCAATTATGAGCCGGGTCTTAAAGACGAACGTTTGAAAAAGTTTATTGCTCTTTATCTGGTTACTTATCCTGTCACTCGAGTGAATGATGAGATCATTAAAGTATTGGGAGAACCTCGCGGTTTGCCGACATCAATTTTAATTGACCCTCAGGGTAATATTGCCAGGAGGATATCAGGAATGGTTGATGAGAGACGGTTAAATAAAATTATTGAACAATACAAAAGCAAAATGGCACAGGGGAAATAAAATTGCTTAAAATTAAATGTATGAAAGAAGATAAAGCCCATCAGATAAATTTTCTTAATGGCTTTATCAGTCTTTTCTTATTATTGGCATTGACATCACTTTCTTATGCCGCACCGACAAAAAATGCAGAAGAGCATTTTTTTGATTCGACTTTTGGTGATTTCTCGGAAGAGTTGGATAATGCCAGGGAACAGGGTAAGCAAGGTATTTTAGTTTTTTTTGAGATGGATGACTGTCCTTTTTGTCATTGGATGAAAACCAATGTATTAAATCAAAAAGAGGTACAAGCTTATTTTAAAAAGAACTTTCTGATTTTTTCAGTGGATATAGAAGGGGATGTTGAAATCACAAATTTCAAAGGTGAAACGATGACGCAAAAAGATTTTTCATTTAAAGAAAATCGTGTCAGAGCAACACCTGTTTTAGCATTCTTTGACCTTGATGGTAAGCGTGTGATGCGCTTTACTGGAAGAACTTCCAGTGCAGATGAGTTTCTTCTATTAGGACAATTTGTCGCGGATAAAGAATATAAAAAGACAAAATTTTCGAAATATAAGCGCTTACATAAGAAATAAGCTAATTTATGATATTGACTGTGTCGTCAATGTATTGATTTAAAATGTGGTAGATAAAAATATAATGAGTAAACTTTTATCCTGGGGGGGATGTTGTTTCAGCTTGTTTCTGCAGTGTTCGGCAATCACAGCTTTTGCTGATGAACTAATACCGGAGCCTTTAACACTCAAATATGCGCTGTCCAAAGCATCATTAATTGAATCCCCTGAAATGATGAGCTATTCTGCGCAAAGACAAATGGCGCTTGCAGAGCAGGATTTAGCCATTTCAGAATTAGGCGTTTTTGTCGCAATTAATGGTCGTCTGCGCTATGTTGAACCTTCTGCTATAGTCCCTGCCAGTGAAACTAATGATAGTAAAATAAGCCTCGATATTTCTAAGCGTCTTTATGATTTTGGTCGCAGCAATGCCAATATTGAAGCGAGTAACAAAAATCTGGCATCAGTAGATGCTTTGTATACTGACTATGTTTCGAAGCGAACGGTGGCTATACTGCAAGCTTATTTAAATGTCTTACTGGCTGATACTATCTACGATCATGCCAATGAGGCAATGGCCGTTGATTATGTCACACTTGATAAAGTGCGTTCCCGTTTTGAATTAAAACAAATCTCTGATATTGACTTATTAGCAGTTGATAACAAGTATCGTAAAACTCGTAGAGATCGTAATCAGGCTCTCAGTGACCAGCGAATTACCCGGCAGCATTTGGCGCAATTAATCAGTCCGGGTCAATTGTCAGATAAATTGGATATGCCGGATTTAAAAAAAATGCATCACTTATCAATTGCCAGAGAGTTGCCTGAAGTTGAACAGCTTTATGAAACGGCTTATCAGCAGAATCCCCGTTTAATATCCAAAAAACATAAAATTGATGCCGTTCGTTTTAAGTTGGAGGCCTTTCAAGCTGAAAAATACCCCGTTATTAGTGCTCATCTTCAGGCTGCGGATTATGCCCGGGACCTGGGAAGTTCAGATAAATATCGTGCTGGAATTCAATTTAAAGTACCGCTTTACCAGGCAGGGCAGGAAAATGCCAAAATCAAACGTGCTTCAGGTAAAATAATACAATTAGAAGCTGACAGGCTGATGATTAAGCGTGAATTAGAACAACAAATATTAGAGCTCTGGCTTAAGATCAGTAATTTGAAACAGCAGTTTTCTGATCCTGATTTAACAATGGAATACCGGGATCTTTATCTTGAACGAAGTCGGGCATTGTATGAGTTAGAAGTGACCAGTGACCTGGGTGATGCAATGGTTGAACTCAGTCAGGCACAACTTTTTAAAATACAAACTGTTTTTGAACTGGCTATTTCCTGGGCTAAACTCGATTCCTTACTCGGCAATTTAATGACTTATTATGAATAGAATAACAATGAATCTACTTAAACAAAAACTAACGAATAAGCCTTTTAATCACAATGGTATGAATTGGCTTATAAGCATTATTTTACTAATGCTTTCAACTCATGTTATGGCCTCAGAAAATACCGATTATAAAATTACCTCTCCGCTCTCCGGTGTAATTAAAAACGTTTATGTCACTAGTGGAAAAACAATTAAGAAGGGTGACGTATTACTTGAGTTTGATGATACCTTAATCAACAGTAATTTATTTGAAGCTCAGTCGAATTTAAAGCTAGCCAAACTAAATCGTGAAGAAGCCAAAAAGGAATATGAACGAGCTGAAGAACTCTATGACAGAACGGTGCTTTCAGATCATGATTTACAACAGGCAAAGATTTTATTCGCTAAAGCAGAAGCCCAATATGCAAGTGCTAAAAATCAGTTAGTTCACGCTCAGTGGAATATCAAACACAGCAAACTTTATGCGACATTTACTGGCCAGGTGACCCGTGTTTTTAGTTATCCGGGTCAGTATGTTAACAATCAGTTTGCTGCCCAGCCTTTATTACTGATAAAAACTGATCCGCTCAAGTAATCATTTTTGCTCAATTGAGGTACTTACAAAATTGCTCTTCGCTTCCCCAGGGCCGGATTATATCTTTAATCGTACGAGTTTGTTGTACTTCTGCGACAGTCTGACTGTCTTTGAATTTCTTGCCTTCACTTAACCAATCGGTGATGGGTAGCATTTTATAATGTCGCTCATTTATTTTGCCGTGCTCACCATCCACTTCATAAAAGCAATTTTCTTCAAGCAGTTCAGGTTCATCTCGCTCTGTTTTAAATGCTCGCCATGCTTAGAGCCCCGTAAAATCTTTCCATCAAATGCTATGTGTTCTTTGCCTTCTTGTTCACAATTAAGTTAGTTACTGAGCTGATCCTCAAAATGAATAAAAGTTCAAAATATTTTTTGATTTTATATAAAATAATTATTTTTTAACTTTAAGTATGATCCGGCCCTGGTATTAGATGGATGACGGACGAAAAAGAAAAAGACATCAGTCGGGTTTCATTTTGAATAAAAAAATACAAAAAAAGTGAAAAATAAGATATTGAAAGTAAAGAAAGTGAAAAAATGGTAATAAGATCAAGTTATTAGAGAAAATAATTGCAAAAGGTGGCCGTTGGTGTTAAAAGATAAGTTAATAATATTTAATCTTGACTGAATGGATTAGATGGAAGCCGTATAATCTATTTATGCCGTCAGCCTTAATGTCTGGGATTTGCAGCTAAACTCGCAGTGCGGACATATCAATGTTATATTGAAATTTATTTTGTATTGTCGCCATAAATAAAGTTAGTTCTTTTTTGTCAGGTAGTCACCGAAAGTCCTTCACAAAATTGATTGTTTATCAGAGGATTTATGGGGTATCCTTGGTCATGTTGGTCATGCACATTGTGGGGCAATGTAACGAAAGTTCCCGCAACCTGAAGGTTGTTAAAATTTGGCACTTTTGTTATGGGGCAGAAAACCGAAAGTTCACAGGTTATCACCGAACTGAGAGTGTAATTTAACAAATCCGTGCCCTATATCATAGCTTGTAGTTTGATTCTAAATTATTATCATGTTCGGTTCTAAAGCCGAAAGTGACTTAAAATAAGGCATTTTGTTATAAACCAATGTTTGCAATGGATCACAGGGACTCAGCGATTTTCAAAAACCGAGTGGGCTTGGATAAGCATTCTTTTTTAACAAAGTCTTTCCTTGTCCCTGTGCCCATTGAAACAGGCGTTATTTCTCATCATTAATTTAACTAATGGAGGAAGCTGAAATGCTTTCAGAACAGGAAAAGAAAGAGTTAAAACAAAAAATACAATCCAATAAACATGAGGTTTATGTGGTTTCGTTCGAGGAAATGGATGCCATTATAAAATCTTCGCCAAAAGGCAAATTACCACATATTCAAAACGCATGGCAAAAGCTCAAGGGGAAAGCAGAAGTCGGAGCGAGTTATTACGCCTCGGCAGATGATTTGAGGACGTTAAGCAAACTCGTCGGTGATCTTGGAGGGTTTGCCACAAAAGCCTACGTCAAGACGTATGGTGGAAAACCGCACATCATTCTTAAGGGATACCCAGGATTGCGGCGTGTTCTGACAGGCACCAAATATGGCATAAAAAATCCCAAAGTGATCACAATGGGACTCGGTAAAGCAGGCGCTATCCATGCGGCTAAATCAGGTGGAATTCTTTCAATTTTATTACTCTCTGGGTACCGAATTGCTGATTACTTTCTTACTGATGAGGCAACTCTTACTCAGTTAATTGGCTCACTTGCCACGGATGTTGTGAAAGTTGGTATTGCCACTGGAGCATCTATAGCCGCCGCAGTTGCAATGGGTGGATTTAGCATTGCTGTTGGGCCAATATTTGCAGTTATAGTAGTTGGTGTAATCGTTTCTTGGGCGTTGGGCGCTACTGATGAACAGTTAGGAATCACTGACAGGGTGATTGATGGGTTGGATGAATTAGATGCAGGCATTCAAGCCTATATATTGTCTCAAAAGAAAAATGTGGTAGGTGTAGCTAGCGAAGCGATTGATTCAGTAATTGATTACGCAATCGAGTCTGCGAGGCGGACCGTTATTAATACTGCTCAAGATTACTTGCGTAAATACTTACCAAGAACCCCTAGAGTTTATTAAAATGGAGGGGAATACCAAAAGAATCAATTTATCTAGGTATGCAACTGTTTTTGTATTTGCGTTAATCTCTATAGGTGCACTAATTGCATTTGGATACTACGCTCTCGATGTTGTATTAGGTCTGATCTACAGGGAAGATATCATTGAGTTTAATAAAGGAGCCATGTATATGCTAGGCGCGGGGTTAAGTGCTGGACTTCTTACTTTCTTTATGGTTCATGAGTTAAAGGGTAGAGAAGTATCGAAATCTTACAATAAAAAAGCAACGCGGCTTGCAATGATATTTATCGGATTTATATTTTTATTCCCTCAATTAGTGGATTATGTCATCAGCTATAAAGTTAGAGATATTGATTACATATTCTGTGAGAATCGGTCCTATCAGTGGCTTCATGCACAGAATAAAGTGTTCGGAATCAATGACGAAGCTTGCGAGAACTTCAAAACCAATAAAATAATCGGGTAGCCGGAGGTTTCTCTCCTCCAGCCCCCACACCACCCTGCGTGCGGGTCCGCACAGGGCGGTTCACTAACTTGGATAATGAATAGCGATCCATTTCTCTTTAAGAGAGATGAGTCCTAAATCCTTTAAATATTGATCGGAAACCCCTTTATTTATCCCTTCTGTTTTTGAGCTGTGCCAATAGCTCTTACTGGACATACCACAGGCAATAGCCAGCCTTTCATTTACGCCCAGTTTCAGAAGGTGGGTTACCTTGGTTCTGACATATCGCCAGCGTTTCCAAAAACACTGGCGAATACGTCTTCTTATCCAACCATCTAAATCAACACATTGTTGAAAATGGTTAGCAATTCCAAAGTAATTGATCCATCCGTTCAGGTATCGGTTAAGCTCTTTTAGACGATGCTCCATGGACACACCCCATGAACGACCCGTTAATTCACGTACTCTACGTTTAAATTTGCTCATCGCTTTAGGATGCCAGTTTAGCCATTTACCGTTAAAGGTAAAGCCGAGAAACTTGCTTTGTTTTATGGGCACAACCTGACTTTTCTGATCATTCACTTTCAGTTTTAACTGTTTGTGAACAAATCGAGTCACGTTTTCCAATACTCGTTTTCCGGTTCTCAGACTATAAACTAAAATAATAAAGTCATCTGCGTATCTCGCAAATTGATGCCCCCGTTTTTCCAGTTCTTTATCCAGTTCATCCAGTACAATGTTAGAAAGCAGTGGTGACAAGGGGCTACCTTGTGGAACACCAATTCGACTTTCATAATATCGTCCTTCTGAGTCCATGATCCCAGCACGCAAATAGCTTCCAATGAGGTGCATCAGTGCTTTATCTTTAATTTTAAGTCCGAGCTTTGTCATTAAGTAATCATGATTTACCCGATCAAAGAATTTTGATAAATCCACGTCCACCGCAATTTTACGTCCTGATTTTATGCAATCCTGTACCTGCTTTACCGCCATATATTGTGATCTGTTTGCTCTGAATCCATAACTGTATTCAGAGAAGTCGGGATCATACAATGGCGATAAAACTTGCGTAATGGCTTGCATTATCCATCGGTTACATACGGTTGGAATACCTAACATTCTTTCACCCCCGTCTTCCTTTTCGATGATCACTCTTCGAACCGGAGTGGGCTGGTAACTGCCATCTTGTAAGCTGGGTAAGATGAATCCTTTCCATGCTTTCTTGATGAAGTCTGGGAATGCTTCAATATTCATTCCATCAATACCTGGTGCACCTTTATTCTTCCTGACTCGCCGCCAGGCTTCTTGAAGGTTTTCAGATGATAAAACCTGTTCCAGATTAATATCTGTTAAGGCTGGTTTCTTGCCTGTACGCTGTACTTCATCATCTCTGGGCTGAGATTGTGATGAATTCAGGTAAGTCATAACTCGCTCCTCTTAATTAGTGTTCAGCCCTTCGCCCTGTCCTGATGATTAAGTCAGGCATTTGACTACTATGGCTTCTGCTGACTTCTGTACACTCGCCAAATCAGTCTCCTGATTTGACGCTACAGCATGAATTCCATAAGTTGCTATTAGGTTTTGTGTTCCTATGGCTTAGGCTTTTAGTAGCATAGCTCTACTAAACCGAGGCATTTAAATGGCAATCCTCAAATACCATTATTTTACTTATGATGCGGTCGCAATGTTGTACAGATCTCCCCAGATAAGAACATAAACTTTCCCGACACAACTGCATCATTTACTCTACCCATTAGATCACATGGCTTCGTTGTCTTGTGCCAACTCGCCTCTAGGCCAAGCCTTATATGATGTTTTTGTCCATCAGCTCATCGGTTTTCTTGAGGCTTCCTTCAGACATCTCCTCACGAATTTGCCTTTGCCTTCAGCTAATAGTTAACGCTAAAATGTGTTTACAATTTACATAGCGGTGATCCTCCTATAGGGGACTTTCACCCCATTAGTTTATGCCCATGCTGGGCGTACACAAAAAGTTCAACAACGCTCGTTCCTCGCTCGGACAGCCTACGCTGCGCTCCGGCTGCCGGTTAACTTGGCGTTATAAGCCTAGAGAGAGCCATGTCTAAGAATCAGTCACCATACATGCTTGAAAGCGCATTTGATTATTTGAGGGCTGCCAAAATATTATGGAGACAACCTAACTTAGGTGGTCTCGCTGTTGTGAATTCCTCAATAGCTATAGAAATAATATTGAAAAGTTTTATTGCTCAGCCTTCAGAAAATAAACGTAAGGGTACTGTTTCTGAGCAATATGAAATTAAAGAAAAAGGCTTCACACTTTAACAGAATTAGCAAAGTCTATAGATGCTGACATTTACCAAAAATTGGGTTTTAATCAATACGAATGTTGGTTTGAAAAATATAACAATATATTTGTTCAATCTCGTTATCCATATGAGCCAATATCTCGCGGTGGTTATTCTGAGGTTCCAATTCAGGTAGGTATAGAAATGTTCAAATCAACAATAAGTTGGTACAAAGAAACCGGGAATACTGATCCTTGGGTTGCAATGTATCCCGAGGTTGCAGGTGGCGGCTTATAACAAGTTGCTCAAGTTCACTCCGGCCGCAAAAAGCACGGCCTCCGCGGGACAGCCTACACTGCGTTTCGGCTGCCCCTTAGCAAAGCGTTAAGCCATAAAAATATCCAACCCCAATCCTTAAAAATCCTTAAATTGACAATGGTACTATGTTATGGTACTATGTTATGGTACTATTTTTACATGAAGCGTAAACATCAAAAAACACTAGAATTGATTTTCTCGCACCCTGTAAGTGCAAATATTAAATGGCACGAAATTGAGTCATTATTTACTGTTCTTGGTGCTGAGTTAATTGAAAGAGAAGGCTCCCGTGTTGAAGTTTTTTTATTTGGTGAAGTACGTATTTTTCACCGCCCTCATCCACGTCCTGATACAGATAAGGGAGCGGTTGCAAGTATCAGACAGTGGTTAAGAGATAATGAGGTAACACCATGATGAATTTAATGGAGATTGATGGCTATAGAGCCACTATTAAATACGACCCAGAAATTGAGATGTTTCGTGGAGAATTTATTGGTTTAAATGGCGGAGCAGATTTTTACGCCAGTAATATAGAAGATTTAAAGAAAGAAGGTTCTGTTTCACTAAAAGTTTTTCTTAAAGCATGCGAAGAGCGAAATATTGAACCAAGAAAAGAGTATTCGGGTAAATTTAATGTTCGTGTTCCCACAAAACTACATGCAGATATTGCCACACAAGCTAGCGCTGAGGGAAAAAGTCTAAACCAATGGGTAGTTGATGCTTTAGATAATGCAACACACGTATAAAAATTTAAAGTGTGAGGCTTAACATGAATGTTGAATAAGGACTCTCATCCTGTGGACTTGTGGGTAACTCTCTCCATCTCTTTAGACCCACTATAAGAGTTTGCATGGGAAATTCTGGTCTTAGCTATTATCAAAATTAAGTATTTTGGTTTTAATTTCAGAGAAATAAATTAAGTCTCTGGGAGATCAGGTTTCCCATGAAACTGGCGTTGAGGATGTAGAATAACTCAGGTTTCGCAAAAATATACCATTTTTGATTTACATAAAACTGATTATAAATAAATCAAAAAGTTATGGTGTGAAAATAAGATAGAATTTTTAAATTTAATGAAAAACGAGTAATTCTACAGTCTCGTTATGTGAAAAAAGGAGTTTTCAATGTTTGAACAAGTTTTTATTATTGTAGGGGCGTCAATTTTTGGTATTTCAGGTTTTGTTCATCTGATTTATACATTTTATACGAATAAATTTGATGCTCGAAAATCAAGTGTTACTGCTGCCATGAAAACAACCAGCCCTATTTTAACAAAAGAAACCACAATGTGGGATGCATGGATTGGGTTTAATGCAAGCCATAGCCTGGGAGCTATTCTTGTAGCGGCTTTTTATATACCATTAGCTGTTTTAGACATGACAGTAATAATTGAAATTAAATGGTTTTCAA
>WTAX01000213.1 GCA_013139395.1 Gammaproteobacteria bacterium
GAGCATATTGCTGTCAGATCAATTACCAGTATGTGCTCTTAGTTCTAATTTTGAAAATCTTCATGCATCCTATTTTTGAATAATTCTGAATGGCCGGTATCTGGAAATGAAAAATATAGTAGGCAAATACCTCAATGGCGGGTTTTAGGTCAAGACCACCATATTACCTGCTGTTGTAAAATTACTGCAAAGTGTTCTGAGCAGTATGTTTAAGGATTAGGTTATGGAGTTCTTTTGTGACAACCAAAAAATAAAACTTGAGTTTTTAACCATTAATATCAAAAAACATAAAGAATCATTATGTTGGTTGCTTTGAATATTCATGAAATGACCGAAAAATTCTGAATCCAGACATTTTCCAAATATTAAATTTATGATTACAAATAAATGTAGTCTGTTAATAGTGATAATATTACGGGGATAATGCAGAACATCTGTTTCAGTGATTTCTAATATTATGTTAATATCTACCGTATTATAATTTTCTTGATTTTTTAACTCTGGAGAAAGAAAATGGATCTTTTTAAAAATAACATTGGAAAAATCGACCGTATTATTCGCGTTGTTGTCGGTATTGTCCTGGTCGGCAATGTTTTTTATGCCTTACAAAACCCAATTGGCTGGATAGGTGTTATTCTGATTGTGACCGGGATTATTGGAAAATGTCCTCTTTATTCAATTATTGGTATCAACACTAAATCATTGGCCGAAAAAGCCGGGCTTAAATAAATTAAGGAGATATTAATGGAAAGTGAAGGCATTATTGCGATGATACTGATTGGTGCAATAGCCGGATGGCTTGCAGGACTGATCATGAAAGGTAGTGGAATGGGCTTTATTATCAATGCTATGGTTGGTATTGTCGGAGCTTTTGTCGGTAGTTACCTGTTTGGCTTAATTGGTTTCTCAGTGGGCAGTGGCTTAGTCGGAGCAATTATCACCTCAACTGCTGGTGCGGTGGTTTTACTTTTTATTTTCGGGATATTAAGAAAATCACAATAATTTGATCTTATTACCCAAAATAAATATTGGAAACCATAAAAATCAACACTATTTTTTCTTATAGTGATTTCCATGTATTTATGTACATATAAAATCACTCTGTGGACATGAAGATTTATTTAATACTATTCTTTCAGTCGACATGCACATAGCGCTTCTCGTAAACCATCTATTAAAACATCATGAACAACAGCATCATCTACACCACGTAATAAATACTCTTCATCCGCACTAAATTTCACAGTTTCCCAACCATTTTCAGTTGCACATTCAATAGTTAATTGCCATTGCCTGGATTGCGGTTCCACCGCATATATATAAGCGTCAAGCTGCAATTCGTCGAGTATTTTATCCAGATTTTTTCGAACTTGTGCCAATTCGGCAATAGATAATGTGGTATTATTTTTCATTTCTGTGTCCCTCCAGCGTAACAATGTTAATATCATTACTCGTCTTGCTCAAATGAATTGCATTTAATGGCGCATGAGTATCGTTATCAAAGTATACAAAAACCTGCTATAAGTATGACCTTGCAATATGAATTAACCCTTTATACAAATTAACGGCGATAATTTTGCCACTTTATGCGCCAGCCCCGCCTTGTCTGCCGCATCAACGACCTCATTCACATCTTTATAAGCGCCCGGAGCCTCTTCTGCCACACCGCGCATACTTGGACTACGAATTAAAATGCCTTTACTCTCCAATTCCTTGAGCAACACGCTACCGCGCCATTGACGTTTTGCCTGATGACGACTCATAGCTCGACCCGCTCCATGACAAGCTGAACTGAAAGCTCGCTTTTCACTTTCTTCTGTACCAGCTAAAATATATGAGCAAGTTCCCATTGAACCGCCAATTAACACAGGTTGGCCATAGGGACGTAATTCTTTGGGAATGTCAGGGTGGCCTGGGCCAAACGCCCGGGTTGCCCCTTTACGATGGATATAGACATTCATTTTTTTACCGTTGATTATATGTGACTCAACTTTACAGGTATTGTGAGAAACATCATAAAGAACTGATAAGCGAGATTCTGGCAAGACCCGTGAAAAAACTTCGCGCGTCAAATGCGTTAATATTTGTCGATTTGCTAAAGCACAATTGATAGCCGCTCGCATGGCACCTAAATAAGACTGGCCGAGCGGGGAATTTATAGGGGCGCAAGCCAATTCTCTATCAGGTAAAAGAATATTGTATTTATTGGCAGCCATAGCCATAGAACGAAGAAACTCTGTCCCAATTTGATGCCCTAACCCCCGGGAGCCACAGTGAATACTGACAATGACGTCACCCTCACGTAAACCGTAGCCATTAGCAATTTTTTCGTGACACACTTGCTCAACATATTGCACTTCCAGGTAGTGATTACCTGATCCCAAAGTACCCATTTCCCGATGTTGCCTTTTTTTTGCACGCTCAGATACCTCTCCCGGTTCAGCACCGCTCATGCAACCTTGTTCTTCAGTTCGATGCAAATCAGCGTTTTCTCCCCAGCCTCTTTTGAGCGCCCATTTGGCGCCGCCTTTTAGCATTTTGTCCATCTCATGTATCGGTATGTTAATGACACCGGTACTTCCAAGGCCAGCTGGTATATCAAGAGCCAATTTGTCCGCCAACTTTTGCTTTACTGGCAGAATATCCTGCTTTGTCAGGCCGGTATGAATTGCACGTACACCACATGATATATCGAAGCCCACACCTCCGGCAGAGATAACGCCACCTTCATCCGGATCAAATGCCGCCACACCACCAATAGGAAAACCATAGCCCCAATGTGCATCAGGCATTGCGTAAGCCGCATTAACTATACCCGGTAATGTAGCGACATTGGTTATTTGCTCATAGACTTTTTCATCCATTGCTTCTATAAGGCCTTGATCAGCATATATAATCGCCGGCACTCGCATATTGCCTTTGGGATTAATCTGCCAGGCAGTTTCAGACTTTTGTACAAAATAATTTAAATTCATTTACTTAATCCTTTTTGAGATTTAAACATCAACGACTGTCTGAACCATCCATTCTAAATCGCTGTTTTGTATAACTTTGAGTGTGGTAAACGTTGCACCTTTGATTTCCACAGCAGGCTGATGACGGAGAATATCAACTTGTTCACCACTGATTTCAGCAATCAGCTTAGCGCCATTGATATCCACCTTAAAACCTGAAAATAGCATTTTTCGTACAGCCATTTCATAGATAATTGAGTTGATCCAGTCAGTAAATAGCAATTCAGGATCAGCATTGTTACATTTAATAATTACTGACTCTTTTTCTCTGACTTTGCCTGGATCCGCACTCACTGCAGTGAGTGCCACTGCCGCTTGCTCAAATGCAGAAGCTAGTGAGGCACCAAATCCTCTAATTCCTATATCTGCATCATGCGGATAATGTTGCCAATAACTTGTCACTTAAAGGTTTGTCCAGGTTAATTAATTATTATTTTATTCTACTCTTTTATGCCAACATTAAAAACAACCTTAAAAAAGGCATAAACATGTCATAATGATTATAATAAGAAACAATCTCTATTTAATAAACATTTACTTATTCGTTTTTTGTCTTATGCTTAAAGAAATAACATGAAAGGAGAAATACCGTGAAGATACCTTTGCAAATCACCTTTAGAAACATGGAGCCATCAGAAGCAGTAGAAGCTAAAGTTAGGGAAAAGGCTGAAAAATTAAATCATTTTTTTCCTCATATTATGAGCTGCCGGGTTGTCGTCGAGTTTCGGCATAAACATCATCACCACGGTAATCTCTACGAAGCTCATATAGATATTAAAGTACCAGGGAAAGAGATTGCAGTCTCTCGCGAAGCAGGTCTGGATCATGCGCATGAAGACATATATGTTGCACTTCGGGATGCGTTTGATGCCGCCAAGCGACAATTGCAGGATCACTCAGCACAAATTCAGCAAAAAGTTAAATCTCACGAAGCAGTGCCCCATGGTAAAATTATGCAGCTTAATACTGAGCAGGACTATGGGTTAATTAAAACCCTAGATGGTCGTGAAATTTATTTTCACCGGAATAGCATCCTCAACGCAAGCCTTGATGATTTGAAGGTAGGGGATTCTGTCAGATTTAATGAAGAAACTGGCGAGCAAGGACCACAAGCGAGTAGCGTATCTTTGGAAGGAAAACACCACGTTGCTGACTAATTGTTGAACAGTAAATATAGCATTACAAGCCGCGGGAGGATCAATACCCGCGGTTTGTAATTATTCAATAAGCTCAGCAACCTTTTTACCAGCTAAAATAGCCCCTTCATGTAAACCATCATAAAGATATGCACCGGCATGATAGGTATTATTATCTCCATTATCGGCGCGAATTTGATTCCGGTATTTAAATGCTTCGACAGTATACATCGGTGTATGATGTTCAGCCTGATAAATGATGGCTTCTTTGCTGATAAGATGGTCAAGATTAAAGGATAAATTATATCGTGGTATGGGTTTTAGTCCGCAGATCTGATTTAAACATGCATTATATCCCCAGCCGTCTTTCGTTTGGAAAAAATCAAACTCTGTAGGCTGGCTTATACCATAGTGTTTATAAATAAGTGAGTCAGTATGAACAATTGTGTGTGCAATATTTTCTTTCCATGCTCGAAAATGCATCACCTCTTTTTCACTGGGATCTGAAAGTAATTTTAAAACTTGATCAGGTGGAACAGCAAATATGATTTTATCAAATATTTCCTTTTCTTCCTTTTTAAAACAAATACTTACTCCATTTGTTGATCTTGAAATATTGGTAATGTCGGCATTCACTACCACTTTACCGTTGAATTGTTCTAATATTTTTTCTATATAGGAATATACCCCGCCTTTAATACGATACCAATCAGCCTGCACGTAATTAGATAAGGCTGAAAGTGCTAATTCTGCCGGTATTCTATTGACCAATTTATAGGGAATGGAGTAACTATACATAGTGAGAAGCTTTAACCAGTAATTTTTAATACAGTTCTTTTTTATATATTGCGCCATTGATTGGTCATGAAACCGGGATGATTTTGTAAAATGTGTTCTTATTATTAAATAGGCTGCCGATAAATAAATAAAAGCTAATTTTATCAATTCAATTATGCGAAATAAACCACGAATATTTTTAGCTATTACCGTTCGTGACAAATAACGTTTGCCCTCTTTATTAAACATAGATGAGCCCATATCAATAGACTCCAGTTCAACTTCTAATTCTTCCATTAACGATAGAAAGGTATGAAACTCAGATGAAAATTCGAGAACACCAGCCTCTAATATGAGATTAGGATCAATATTGTCCACTTTAATATTCTTATTTATGGTACAAATATGGCCGCCAAGCATAGCCTGTTTTTCAAAAACCGTAACCTTATGCCCATTTTTATTAAGATAATAAGCGGCAGTCATACCGCTTGCACCACCACCGACAATTGCTACTTTCATGTAATCTGATCACCTGATAATGTTTGGTAGAGTTTCGCTCCGGTCCAGAATGTACCGGCAAATCCGGCAAATCCGGAAGAGGCATTACAGAAGTACATATTTTTAAGTGATGTTTTATGATTAAGCCGACCTATATTTATATTTTTAGGTGTCAGGATGGAACCATAAGAATTACCATGTGGACACCAGCAATAACGCTCATTTGTAGTAGGGCTTCCGGTTATTTTGAAAACCAGATGTTTTCTAAAATCAGGTATATAGTTTTGTTCTACGATATCAATCATAGCGTTTAGTATTTCCTTCTTTTTCTTTCTATAAGCACTCTTATCTGTATCTTTTAATTTTTTAAAATAATCATAATCAGCCACGGTTAAAAACTCAATAATTTGTTGTCCATCTGGCCTGTCGGAAGCTTCTTGTGTTAAAAAACCAGGTGTACAGATGGCAAAACTTGGATTACTATAGTCATGGTTTTGATACATGGTTTTAAATGTTTTATTCAAATCGATGCTGCCAGTATGGAATACATTCCATTTTCCAAATCCATATTTTTTCAGGTCAATATCTTTAACCGCACAATATGCCATGAAATTAGAAGCTGAATATTCATAATCAAGTTTCTTTCTTATGCTGTTGGATAACTTGTCCATTCCAATCATATCAGCAGCTTTTTTGGGATCCATATTGCAAATTATGTTTTCAGCAAAATACTCATACTTCTGACCATTATTCTGTCCATTAAGTGAATCTTTTGTTATAACACTTGTGACCGTTTTATTATCTACGACAAAGTCGATGGCTTCCTGGTTATACACAATTTTGCCATTATTTTTTTCAATAACATCAACCAAAGAGTTGATAACATGCTCAAAGTGCTTGGTAGGGTAGAAGGCACCTTTTTGATAACTGGTAAATAAAATAACCCATGCGTGGAAAGAAAGCTGATTAGGCGGTAGTAGAAAATCAGGCCATTGTAAGGCTAATAATGTTTGCGCTTCTTTGGGTAAGCCAAACTGATCAAAAACATCTTGTAAGGTACTATTACGGTATTTGAATATACCCATTGCAGCTTGTGGTAATTTGAATAATTCGAGGTTTAGTCCGGCTTTAGAAAAGCGCTCAAATGCAGTGCTTATTTTCTCTACTTGTAAAATAAAACTCTTGATATTATAGGCATATTTTGGAAAAAGTTGGCTGAGTCGACTGATTAATAGTTGAGAATCACCTGTAATTTCAAGTGAGTATCCAGGCATTTTCATATGATCATAACCATTCGGGTCATACTGCTCAAAAGTCACTTTTTGATCAAGATTCAGGTGCTTAAGAATTCGGTTTACTGTTTGTCCTTCACCACAACCCCAGACGTAATGCAATTGCGCATTAAATTTATAGTATTTTCCGTATGGAAAGGTATGCCCAAACCCTCCAGGAAATTCGTGTGCTTCAATAATCTGGACTTTTTTTC
>WTAX01000030.1 GCA_013139395.1 Gammaproteobacteria bacterium
ACCTGAGTATCGACAATCATGACTTTGATGGGTACACCGGACATCATCATGCGCGATAGATTCTGAAATCCAATGTCATACATAGCGCCGTCACCACCGACGGACACGACAGGGGGGCAGAGATGAAATTCATCATCGTCAAAATCATTCCAGCCAAAGCGTTTAAAGAAATCACTATGCAGGTCAGTATTATATTTTCCGGATAGTTCCAGCTCTGCCATACGTACGGCTTTAAAACCTTCTGCCATCTTGGCCATATGACCTTCAAATAAACCCATGGCCATAGATGGTGAGTCCTGAAATAAATTACTTGACCAGGGGAATGGATAGGGATTGTAGGGGAAGGTAGAACCCCAGACTGAAGTACAACCGGTGGCATTGATAAAGCCCATATCGGAACGGCCGGTATTGGTCACGCCGGAGGTGTACTTCCATTTTAGCTGCTTGAGAGCTTCTAATAAGTCAGTGACCCATTCCAGCCATTCAGAATCCAGCGGCTGACGATGATTGTTTTCATCTAACTTGCTGGTGAGTTTTGTTAATGTGACATTGCTGTCTTTATTTTCATCTAAGACTTCGTGTAAGGTTGTTGTATCACTCAGGTCAATGGTTTCCGCCAGTTTGAGGCGGATATGCTGTTCCAGTTGGGTAATTAATTGCTCAACTTTAGCAATATGTTTTGTTACTCTGGGCTGCATAAGCGCAGTGACTGTTGAGGTAAATAAGTGAATAGAGGTTTTTTCACCACAGCCCAGACAGGCACCGTCACCACAAACCATGGAGTTATAATTGCGCTTATTTAATAACAGGGTTTCCAGAGCACCAATGCCTTCATCCAGATCATCAATGCGAATATAATCATCAGCGGTTGTGGGCAGAGCTTCCCATAAATTCCATTCATTGCGTAGTTTAGCCACGCTGTCAGTGGTTTGTGTTTCGATGCTTAAGGCATCGTCTTTACAGACATCAATACATAACATACAGCCTTTGCAGGTATAAGGATTGATGGTGATAGAAAACAGGCCGCCGCTGCCTTTGCCTTTTTTCTCTCGGGTAGTATAAAAGGGCTTGGTAGTTGCCAGTTTAAAATCACCCAGTGTTTCCATAAACCAGCCGAATTCTTTTTCCAGTGTCTGGATATCGTCTGCTGCTAATTCGGATTCATTTAAGGTTTCTAATACTGCCTGATCAAGCAGTTGATTGACTTCGGCCTTATCACCATAGGGTTCAATTAAGGCGCGCAGTCTTTTTTCAACATCTCTTAATGCCCGGCGTAAGAACTGAGTGGCATGACCTATACCATCAGCACCACCGGTTTCAATGCGTGTGACGATGGTATTAAATATTTCACTAAAGGTATTTACCAGACCAGGTATGGCGCTGTCAGGGCAGGTAGTATAGCAATCACCACAGGCGGTACAATTTTCTGCATTCCATACAGGATGCTCAAAACGGATTTGGGTCATGTCTCGAAACACACCGGTAGATGCAGGGATCTGACTCAATGCCAGGAATGGATCGGCAATATTGTTATTGCCCTGACCGGAAAGATATAAGCTGCCTGTTTGTTCCCAAAAATGATGAATATCAGATAATTTATCAGAACCCTGTTTCTGTTGTTTTAACAGTGCAGGCATCTTAACGACTTTGCGTGCCATTGTTGATAATTTCTCATCAATAGTTTTATCAGTGATCTCGACAATTTCATCAAAGCCGCGCTTAACTACTCGCAGATTATCTTCAACAACTGAGCGTCCTTTACCACCAAATTTTGCCTGTAATTGATCTTCAATGGCTTTAAATAATTCTGTTTCACTCAGATTAGCACTTGCCATTAAAGGCGATGCAACAAAAAAGGCCCCCTGAAATGCGGTACCCTGCATACGATATTGCAGATCAGGATTACCTGCTTCTTCACGGGCGATTTTAAAACCATCGACATAAAAGATTCTAATATCATTTTTAACAATATTTTTACGGGCATTTAAGGGGAATGAATTCCATACGGCTTGTGGTGTGTCTAAATTACTCTGGATCACCAGTACACCGCCTTTTTTCAAACCAAATAATGGATTGGAATGTTCAAAGACATTGGGATCAGGTGATAACACAATATCAATATAATGATATTCACAATTCACCTTGATAGGCTCAGGTGCTGCAGATAAATAATAAGTCGTTGGCTGGCCTTTTTTCTCAGAGCCATACTTAGGATTGGATTTGATGTGGTAACCCAATAGATCAAAGAGAGTTAGTGATAAATTTTTACCTGTGGTAATGGCACCCCAGCCACCGACTGAATGCATACGCAGGGTAATAGAGCCTTCAGGCATCAGATTAGGATTCTCACTGCCTTTAATGGATAAGTCAGCCAGATGAGGGTAGGCATCTAATAGATCCTGTTGATAAATTTCCTGCTTGGGGGAGTCAGCATGATGATGGACAAAATCAATGGATAAATAATAAAAAGGCAGTTTTTTACCTTCGGGCAACATGTTTTCAATGACACCGATGAGTGCTTCGGGCTGCAGGTCACGACTGCCCAGACCAAAGGAGCCGGAATAGAGTTTAGGTTTGTCTGAGAGCTGATCAAAAGTGGCATAGTCAGGGTAAGGTTTAGCTTCATCAGCAGGTAAATTATTGTCAAAGCATTTGCTCAACGAAGCACGTATTTCTCTGATCAGCGGTAGATCTTCTGCTAAGGGCTGATCAGTTCGTTCAATGACTGAAATACCTTTTTTACCTTTTAAAATATGCGTGATTAAATCCCCGGGGAAAGGGCGATAAAAACGCATATTCAGTACGCCGACTTTAAGCTGGCGAGTCTCACGTAAATAATCAGCTACAGCTTCAGCCTGAACAATCACACTGCCCTGAGCGACGATGAGATAATCAGCATCATCTGTTTTATAACAGCCCACTCGATCATATTGTCTGCCGGTGAGCTGATAATATTCATCCATTGCTAATTTAGCTAATTCATTAATGTGATCGTAAAAATACGGACGTTGAGCAGCAACTGTCTGCATATAAGCATCTTGATTTTGTACGCTGCCGGTGGTGACGGGATTATCGACATCCCATGATGTGGGGATGCGGCGTCTTTGCTCACCATAAATCATTTTTTGTGCCGCAGTCGGGCAGTCAATAATATCGTCAGGCTTACCCAGATAATCTCTGATTAACTGACGTTCCGGGACTTGCAGTGATTCAATAAGGTGGGTGGTCAGGAAACCATCCTGAGCAACAATAGCTGGAGTTAATGAAAGTTCAGCTAATCTGTGCATGATCAGATTCAGATCAGCGGCTTCTTGTGCATCTTTAGCCATGATCTGAATAAAACCGGTATCATCAATACAATGATAATCATCATGACCGCAATGAACATTTAAACTGGCTTTAGTGATCGCACGACAGCCAATATTTAATACATAGGGGAGGCGTTTTCCAGCGGCGGTGTAGAGTTGCTCATGCATAAAAGCCACACCCTGAGCTGAGGAAAAGTTTGTTGCTCGAAGTCCTGTCATGGATAAGCCGGCAGTGACAGCCGCTGCTGCATGTTCACTTTCCGGTTCAATAAAAATCAGTGGCTTGTCAGAAATATTGAGATGGCCCTTGCCAACTTCTTCTGCCCAATATTCACCCATTTGTGTCGATGGGGTAATGGGATAAGCGCCTGCTCCATCTGATGCCTCACGTTCGCACATGATGACAGCACTGTTGCCGTCCATTGCCATACGTTTTCCAGGATAAGGAAATGTTTTATTATCTTTTTCCGATAGGTTCTTGCGAAATTTATCAAACATTATTAAATCCTTTGGATAGGGTGTTTATGTTTCGTTAAGGTTCAGAGTCTTGGCTATTTATTCACGCTCTTGGCAATTTATTCATGCTCTTGGCAATGGTTCAATGCGTTTAATGGGCTCTTTACGGACGATCTTGCGTGAACTGCTGCCCCGCTCAGATTCCTGATTGTAATCCTTCCAGACTATTGCTCCGGTCGGACAACGTTCTATAGCAAGTTTTGATGCCAGTCCGTTTTTTTCATAATTAATAACAGCGAGGTTATTCTTAATAGTGATCAGACCCTCAGGCGCATCACTAACACAACGGTTACAAGCATTACAGGCCACTTCACAATGCGCTTCACTTTCGTCCATATTGTCTTTATTGCTGCAGGCAAGCCATAACTTATTACTGATGGGCTGTAGTGAAAAGAGATCCTTGGGACATTCGGTGACACAATCGCCACAGGCAGTACAAAGTGCTTCATCAACGATAGGTAAACTGAATTTATTAAATGAAATAGCATCAAAATCACAG
>WTAX01000183.1 GCA_013139395.1 Gammaproteobacteria bacterium
CAAACGACGAGCGGCTTCGGCAACCGAATTTAAAAAAGGAGGGATTGAATTACCATTTGGCGAACGCGATAGCTCCCATACAGCCTGAGAAACCGTACTTAAGCAGCGTTCACCTAATAATTTAGCCACCTGCGGCATTTCTTCAAGATAGACCAGTACGGGCTCAAAACCACGTCCAATCATGCAAACTAATGACGCCCCTTTAAGATAATCTTTAATTCCCTGATCGGACAGGGAGGTAAAGGCTTCAAGCATGCAGTCGTCAAAGGTATCATCGAGCTGTTCGAAGCTGCATTTTAATTGATTTCGGTATTGCTCTAGTAATTCTTGATCCATACTGTGTACCCGAATGTTACTTAACTATTTATTAGCTGATGGCTCTTTATTGGCTGATGGCTCTTAATGGCTAAAAGGTGCTTAGCGGTTGCCAAGTCTATAAGCCTGCAATAAAGCATTTTTAAGTGATTGATTATTAGTAAAGTCAGCGATATTCATTTCTTGTTGTGCAATTTCTAAAAGTGCATTGATCACTTTGTTTTCTCTGGCTTGCTTAACATAAGCATCCAAATCAAAACGATCGTTTTGTGTATGCTCTACTGCCATCCCCTGTGGGTTGGCATAAAAAATAGCACTGGACTCCATTACTTCATATAAGTAGGAGTAGCAATCAATTTCATGTTGATTGGCAATCAGACGATGAAAAGAGGTGGGTTCTTCTTGCTGGATAAAACTATCCAGATCAATGGTGATGACCGGGGTGTAATGTTTCCCCTGAAAAGAAAAATCCACACTCACATCAATGCTGTTCATCTTTTTGGCAACTAAAGTATTAACCAAAGTCTCAACCTTCCTTTAACCAAAGACCGCATCAACGGCATGATCCAGCGTATTGCGAATATCGGCATCATCGGTAATCGGTCTGACCAGGGCCATACGACATGCATCAGCCTGACCAACACCCTGATTCATTAATTGTGCGGCATAAACCATTAAACGGGTAGAAATACCTTCATCTAAACCATGACCTTTTAAGTTTCTGGCGGATTCTGCAATTTTAACTAATTTAGCGGCAATCTCTAAATCAATATCTGCTTCTTTAGCAACAATCCCTGCTTCTGTGTCAGCGCTGGGATAATCAAAATCTAACGCAGTAAAACGTTGCTTGGTTGATTGTTTTAAATCTTTCATCAAGCTCTGATAACCCGGGTTATAAGAAATGACTAATTGAAAGTCAGGGTGTGCATTGATCAGCTCACCTTTTTTATCTAAGGGCAGATTACGACGATGATCCGTTAGCGGGTGAATGACAACGGTGGTATCCTGACGAGCTTCAACAATTTCATCTAAATAACAAATTGCGCCAATACGGGCAGCAGTTGTTAACGGTCCATCTAACCAGCGAGTACCATTAGCATCCAATAGGTAACGACCCACCAGGTCAGATGCGGTCATATCTTAATTACAGGCCACAGTAATTAACGGCTTTTGTAATTTCCATGCCATATGTTCAATAAAACGAGACTTACCACAACCTGTCGGACCTTTAATCATAACGGGTAAACGTCCGTTATAGGCAGCTTCATACAGTGCCACTTCATTTTCTTGTGCTTGATAAAAAGGTTCTTCATTAATTAAGTATTGTGCAATATTTTGATCACTCATTTTTATTTACCTGTTAGTGGTTTTTATACCAGTCGTTTTGCTAGTAGTGGTTTTACACTGGTTGCTACGTTATTGTTACGGGTTAAATTATCTTTGTATTATCTTCTAAGTCTTGTCTTCTAAGCATGGTCTTCTAATATATTAAAAGAAGATGATACAAAGATAATCTATTGGTTTTTAAATTATTACTAAAAACATTGAAAAAAAAAGCCCCTAAAATCAGGGGCTTTTAATTTTAGTACTTAAATCTTAGCACTTATAGCTGAACATTCATTCTTACTTAACTTATAAAAAGCTAAAAAGTTATTTATGAACGCCTAACTTATCTCTCCAACCTGGGAAGATTGAATCAGCATCACCTGGGAATGACTCAAATGCACGAGCAAATTCTTTATGCTCTTTTGCATATTCAATTGGGTCAGCACCTTCTTTCCAGCAATCATAAGACTGACGTAAAGAGACTGCACCAGCTGCTGGAGAATCAATGTGTCCGTAAGAACCACCACCAGATGTGTTGATGACGTTACCGTGACCCAGGTTCTCGAAGAAACCAGGCAGACGTAAAGCGTTCATACCACCAGAAATAATTGGTGTAGTTGGCTTCATTCCACGCCATTCCTGATGATAGAAAGGACCATCAGCACTATCACGTTCAATCATGTAGGCAATGTTTCTATCGTCTTTACCGCCTTCCATCTTACCGTAACCCATAGTACCCACGTGGATACCGGAAGCTCCCATAAGACGAGACATTTTAGCAAGTACAAATGCTGTATAACCACGCACTGAAGATGGTGATGTAACTGCACCATGACCTGCACGGTGATAATGTAAGTACTGTGATGGGTAGTTACGACGAGCAGTTGTCACCATACCGGGTCCACCCACATAGCCATCAACTAAGAATGCTAAACGAGGTGCATCTACACCAAATGTTTCTAAACCGAAGTCAGCACGAGCACACATTTCATGGTGATCATCAGCGGTAATATTCATAGAGAAGATTTTAGCTTCGCCTGTCTCATCCTGAGCACGCTTCATGGCATCATGAACTAAAGGTAAAACTTTCTTCATAGGACAGAAAACCTGGTTACCTTGAGGCTCATCATTTTTAATGAAATCACCACCTAACCAGAACTGGTAAGCAGCTTCTGCAAACGGCTCTGGACGTAAACCTAATTTAGGCTTAATGATAGTACCGGCAATATAACCACCTTCAGTTCTGGAACGACCTAACAGGTTCCACATATCAGTGATATCAATAGAAGGGCCATCAAAAAGAGCCAGCATAGCAGGTGGAACATAGAAATCCTGCATCTGTGCATCCTGAACATCACCCATGCCCTGGTTATTACCAATAGCAAGTGTCAGGAATGAAACAATCATGGTACGGCCATCAATGACATTGCGGTCAAACAGATCATTAGGATAAGCAATTTTCATAATGCCTTTTGCTTCGTCTATTTCATAAACTAAAGCGTCAAGGTTTTTGGTGAAATCATCAGTAGTAGAAACTTCAACATTAGTACCAGTTGATGATTCAGCTGCAAAGTGAGCGGCAGTTTCCAGATAACCACCAAAGCCAGGCATACAATGCATGGTGTAAGCAACTAACATGTGCTTGCCATCAGCAATTAACTTATCTTCATCTAAACTTAAATCAGCATAACGAGCGGATTGATCCATATTGGACTCCTTAATTAAATTTCTTATGACTTAACCGTGTTCTTCGTTTTCAAGAGCAGCAGTTGAGTTTTTAAACGGTCTTTACAAAACTTATGTTGTTAAAACGGTGTCTTTAAAAAAGCTTTCTTAAAAGCATCTTCTTTAAAACAGTGAGTTGAGTAAAGTTAAATCCCATGTAAAATCAGAAAATAGAATATACGAATTTTTAGCTATAAAGTAAACCTTTAATTTTTTATGTTTATCATAAGGTTTTATTTATATATAATGCATGAGTTGTTAAACGTACTGTCTGAAAATGGATTTTTAAAATTGACAGAAAATTGATGTGAAAGAGAAAAATCAATGATTGAATCTCATCACTTAGTCAAGGAATTTACTGGATAACTTCTTATTATGAATCTGACCTTTCGCCAGCTTAAAGTTTTTGATGTAGTGGCTCGACATTTGAATTATACCCGTGCAGCCAAGGAGCTGCACCTTTCTCAGCCAGCGGTGTCAATGCAGGTGAAACAACTGGAAGAACAGGTGGATACTCCCTTGATTGAGAAGCTGGGGAAAAAGCTTTATTTAACGGATGTTGGTCATGAAATGCATAATTACGCACGCAGTACGATGCAGCAGCTCATTGATCTGGAAGAAACCATTGTCCAGATGAAAACTTTGCAGCAAGGGCATCTAAAACTGGCAGTAGCAAGTACCGCAAACCATTTTGTTATACGCATGCTGGCTCATTTTGCTAAAATTCATCCTAAAATCAGAATCAGTCTGGAAGTGACTAATCGAAGTTCACTATTAGAATTACTGGATAAAAACCAATGTGATTTAGTGATTATGGGCAGTCCGCCTGAGGGGCATAATTTAATGGCGTCGCCATTTTTAGAAAACCCACTGGTGGTAGTTACTTACCCTGAACATCGTTTGACAGCTAAGAAAAAAGTATCCTTAAAGGAGCTGATCAAGGAAGAATTTGTGATGCGCGAAGAAGGTTCAGGCACGCGCATTGCAATTGAACGTTTTTTTGCCGAGCAGGAGCTGGAATTTAAAACCAAGATGGATATGAGTAATAATCGTGCCATTAAACATGCTGCTGAAGAAGGTTTAGGTCTGGCCATCGTATCAATGCATACCCTTGAACTGGAACTAAAAGCAAAAACATTAAAAATAGTGAACGTGGAAGGTTTTCCCATCTATCGTCATTGGTATGTGGTGCAGCGAGAAGGAAAACGCCTGTCTCCTATTGCGACGGTTTTTAAAGATTATATAATGGAGGGTGCAGATGATGTCATAGAAGAATTCACTGCCCCCCTTTATAAGCATTTAGAACAAAGTGCGAACTAATAAAAGTGCGAACTAATAAAGCGCGAACCAATAATTGAATAAGTAGAAAATAAACACATGGATTTGGCAAAGATATCACATCATGGCGCAGTCAATGGTGTCACCGGCTCATGTCATGAGCTTTATGTTGATAAGAATAATAGTATTTTGATTGACTGCGGCTTGTTTCAGGGCGCAGAAACATCTCCCCAAGGTTCACATTATGAACAAATGGCGATTGATTTTTCATTAAAATCGGTCAGGGCATTGCTTGTCACACATGTCCATATTGATCATGTTGGACGTATTCCTTATTTACTGGCTGCAGGATTTGACGGGCCGATTTATTGCTCAAAAGCAACGGCCATACTACTACCTGATGTTTTGGAAGATGCGGTAAAAATCGGTTTTACAAAAAATCGTCATCTTATCAGTAAATTTATTAGCCATATTAAGGCGATGCTGATGCCCTTAGAATATGGCGAGAAAAAAGCAGTTTTACTTAATAAGACTCAGCAAAAACTGAGCGTTAAATTAAAGCCGGCAGGGCATATTCTAGGCTCGGCTTATGTTGAATGTGATATTCGAGGTGAGCAGGCCGGTCAGGCTCAGAAGATCATCTTTAGTGGTGATCTAGGCGCACCTTATGCACCATTGTTGCCTGCGCCAAAATCTCCCTATGGCTGTGACCAGTTGATTATAGAAAGTACTTATGGCGATAAAAATCATGCTGATCGTAAACACAGATACCAGCAATTAAAACAGATCATTGAAAGAGCCACACAAAATCGTGGTGTGGTTTTGATTCCTGCCTTCAGTATTGGCCGAACTCAGGAATTATTATATGAGTTGGAAAACATTCTTTATCGCTATAAAAAATCGGGACAATATAATAAAACCTGGGAAGATGTTGAAATTATCGTTGATTCGCCTTTAGCCAGTGAGTTTACTAAAAAATATCAGCAATTATCCGACTATTGGGATGCTGAAGCTCAGAAGAAACTGCATCAGGGACGTCATCCTCTGGATTTTTCTCAATTGCTCACTATTAATGATCATAAAACACATCTGGAAACGGTTAACTACCTGAAAAAAACAGCACGTCCCGCTATAGTGATTGCTGCCAGCGGTATGTGTACCAGTGGCCGAATTGTTAATTACTTGCAGGCACTTCTTGGTGATAAGCGAACTGATATTCTTTTTACCGGTTATCAGGCTCAGGGTACACCGGGAAGAGACATTCAGAAGCATGGTCAGGGTGGTTATGTGTTATGGGACAACAAAAAATATAAAATTGCAGCAGGAGTTTATACATTGAGTGGTTATTCAGCACATGCTGACCAGAACAATCTGCTGAATTTTGTAAAGCGCATGCGTAATAAGCCAAAGCAAATTCGTCTGGTACATGGGGATGTTGAGGCTAAACAGGCTCTGCAGCAAAAATTTAATACGGCTTATCCTGAAATTGATACTATAATACCTGATGAGTAACGGGTTAAGTTATAGAATTGTAAACAATAGAACCAATAGCAATTAAAATTGAAGTTAGCGAGCAATAGAAAAGGGCATAACAAATGATTATTCCAGTGATACTATCCGGTGGTACAGGCTCACGCTTATGGCCTATGTCCAGGGAGCTTAATCCCAAACAGTTTCTGCCCTTGTGCAGCGATCAAACTATGCTGCAGGAGACTATGACTCGCCTGGAAGGTATAGAAGACTTAGCCGCTCCGGTTGTTGTCTGTAATGAAGAGCATCGCTTTTTAGTGGCTCAGCAGATGCGCGATATTGGTGTTGATGTTGACAAGATAATTCTGGAGCCTGTAGGGCGAAATACAGCCCCTGCTATTTGTGCTGCAGCGGAATATATTCAGGGGAAAAACGCTGCTGATAAGAATGCCGGGAATGATGTCATGCTGATTCTGGCTGCTGATCATGTGATTCAAAATAAAGACGTATTTCATCGCGTCGTGGAATCCGGTTATCGTGTTGCTAAGCAAGGGCAATTAGTGACTTTTGGTATTGTGCCTCACAAAGCAGAAACAGGCTATGGCTATATTAAGCGGGCAGAGTTTTTTGAGCAGGACGAAAATGCCTATAGAGTGGCCCAATTTGTTGAAAAACCTGATTTAGATACCGCACAAAAATATTATGAAAGTGGGGAGTATTACTGGAATAGCGGTATGTTTATGTTTCAGGCATCATCGATATTACAAGAGCTTGAAGCCTTATCTGTTGATATTTATGAGTCTGTAAAAAAAGCGGTATCTAAAGGTGCTAAAGATCTGGATTTTTGCCGTCTTGAAGTGGATGCTTTCACTGCATCGCCTTCCGATTCCATTGATTATGCTGTGATGGAAAAAACAGATAAAGCGGTTGTTCTTCCTCTTGATGCTGATTGGAGTGATGTCGGTGCATGGTCTGCTCTGTGGGAAATGAAGTCACGTGATGAGGATGGTAATGTCATACAGGGTGATGTGTTTAAACATGATGTGACTAATAGTTATATTCATTCCGAAGATCGGATGATTGCTGTGATAGGAATGGACAATTGTGTGGTGGTTGAAACAGCAGATGCGGTACTGGTTGTCGATAAATCGCGCTCTCAGGATGTGAAAGAAATTGTTAATCAATTAAAAAATACCCATAGAGAAGAAATTTTATCTCATCAGAGAGTGTATCGTCCCTGGGGTAGTTATGAAACACTGGAAGAAACAGAACGTTTTAAGGTAAAACGAATTATTGTTAATCCCGGAGCTAAATTATCACTGCAAATGCATCATCACAGAGCAGAACACTGGGTGGTAGTAAAAGGCACAGCAAAAGTTACCTGTGGGGAAAAAGTGTTTGTTATGACTGAAGATCAATCAAACTATATTCCTCTAGGTACACAGCATCGTCTGGAAAACCCTGGTGTGATCCCTCTGGAAATTATAGAAATTCAAACCGGCAGTTATCTGGGGGAAGATGATATTGTCCGCTTTGATGATACCTATGGTCGGGTAGAAGAAAAACATTGTGTAGAAGAAAGCGATCGTGTAGAAGAAAATGAACGCGTAGAAAATGAGCGTACTGAATAATTATGACAACTATTATGAAGACTGCTATAAAGACAACGATTGAACAATTGATGCAGAGCAGTCAGGTGAAATTTGGAACCAGTGGTGCTCGCGGCTTAGTTGATGATATGACCGATCAGGTTTGTTATGCCTATACCATGGGGTTTATCCAGTATCTCGAAAAAACGCAGCAAGTCTTCTTTAAAACATCAGAGCAAACACCAGAGCAAAAGTCACAGCAAACGGCCTCAAAAATTGTTTTAGCAGGAGATCTGAGAAATAGCACGCCTAAAATTCTCAATGCCTGTGCCAGAGCTATTCTGGACAGTGGTTATCAAGTGATTAATGCCGGGCTGATCCCCACTCCTGCCGTTGCTCTTTATGGCTTAACGTATCATTGTCCGGCTATTATGGTTACCGGCAGTCATATTCCCGACGATAGAAATGGTATTAAGTTTTATAAACTTGCAGGAGAAATCCTTAAAGATGATGAATTGATTATCAAGCAGCAGCAGATTGATTTATTGGATGAGCGTTTTGATGAGCAGGGGCAATTTAACGATCAGAATGATTGTTTACCAGGGATAGATTCAACGGCATTACAAGACTATACCTCACGTTATCTGGATTTGTTTCCTGATAATGCGTTTGCCGGAAAAAAAATAGGGGTTTATCAACATAGCGGCGTAGCCCGGGATATTATTCCTGAAATTTTAGAAAAACTAGGCGCACAAGTTGTTAACTTAGCTTATTCCGATCACTTCATTCCAGTAGACACTGAAGCAGTACGAGAAGAAGATATTCAATTAG
>WTAX01000104.1 GCA_013139395.1 Gammaproteobacteria bacterium
GCAGAATTGAGCAATGCTTTTATATTGTATTTTAACTATAGCATTCCAACCTGAAATGAATATGAAAAAACTTCAATTCTAGGAATTTGTTTGAGTATCTACTTTATCCCTAGATATTGGTAATCTCAGGTGCATATCCTGCTCTCACTAACAGAATACCTGTCAGCTGTAATTAATATTTCAGAAAATAGGATGGAATAACTATTATAATGTCTTCTGAAGGAACAGAGAGGTAGCAACTCTTGACTGGTAGCAATAGAAAATTCTCAGATACTTTAATCTCTTGGCCAAAATTTCCTATTGAGAGAAATGCCTCAACTTCTGCTAATTGTTGTAGAGCAGCAGTTTAAAATAGTGGCAGGGTGATCAATTATGGTGTTTTGCTAATAATTCTGAATTGCAGGTAAGTGCGGTGGATTCAACTGATCAACACAATACATGAATTAAATCTATCTTCTGGAATTTCATAGTCCAGCGTTTTTCATTTTTTAGTCACTTTGATAATACATTCTACGGCGCCGTGATACATACACTGAGTTTCTTCGATGGTAAATTCTTCATTAAATCGTTCTCCCAGACCTCGGACAATACCCCTGACCACATGACATAGTCTGCGATGAGACTGATAATGGATGATCAGTATATTATCAGATTCCCTGTGAGCAGAAAGCTGTGGCGGTTTGCGTTCCGGGTTGTGCCGGTGAATAGCATCATGAATATTGGCACCAGCATGAATAATCATATCAAATGTATTGTCAATGTTATTTTTAAGATACATGGGATAGAAGCTCATTAGCCTGGGTCCGACATAGGAACCAAAATCCTCAAGCACTGCGGGCAGAGGCAGGCTCAGAGCATCTGCTGCTGTCTGAGCCAAAGCAACGATTTCTTCATCCGGGTAATCCACAACTGGAAAATAGAGTTTATAGGCCTGGCCGGTGCTGGCCTTGAGCAATTTACGCCAAGTTTCATTACCGCCATGTCTTTCTTCGACATATTCCTTTAGAAAAGTAAAAATAACTCCGTACATTTTTGATCCCAGATGGTTTTATTATACTGTCTACTGAACAGGAGTTAGCCTGTTGAAAGGGTGCCACGTCCCTGGCAATTAGCGATTGTTTTTAAGTCTATATTAGAATTTTCTTAATGTCCACTCTCTCTTTGCCAGCTGCCAACTGAAACGAGCAAAGCAAGATCATTGTCAACGGATAGTCGAGATATAAAATACGCTAATAATTTAAATTTAAGCTCAGGTAAAAGGCTGTTGAAACAGGCAGTCCAGCAGATACTGATCGTTTCTTAGCAATGACTGAGAGACACAAAAACAATTAATGGTGGTTATGCAAGTATTGAAGATCTCGACCAGGCTAAAGACTACTCACACCCTCGTTTCAAATAATAACTACTCTCCCCTTTTGCAATTCTTGAAATCTCTCTTGGATCATCACATTTTGTATAACCGGCCTCCTCAAGTTTATTATTTAAGAAGTATGGTATTAAATTAGCCAGTAAAAGCATAAATACAAACCAGATGACTAAAATTTGATTTGCAAATATTAGCATTCTGGAATGTTTATTTTTTAAGCCAAAGTATTGAATAATACTTAAAACCCAAGTTACCGACATAAGAAGCAGATAGTAAGTGCCTGAGTCAAACGGAATTAATTCTTCTTTTTTTTCTATTGCAGTGATGACACTTGTAAAATCATATACAGCATATGCAACAGCAAACACTGACAATATATTTAGAATTACAAATAGTATTTGTGCCGTTTTTTGAGACATGTGCTACACATCCTTTTTATTGTAATGCTCATCCATGCACCCAAACTAAAGACCAATTAGATTTATTGTATTGATTTCTGTTTAGATTATCAATTTAGAACAAGGGGTGATACTGCTGCAGCCAGGCTGAGCAGCCACCGACAACAACCATTTGATCCTACTAGTCATGCCCCTTCTGTCGCATTGACGATTATGCGTAGCGCATATTCAAAATATGACCAGCAACCACAGTATTTCTGACCTTCAAATTGTAATTTTGCTTGTTTTACCTTATGTTAATGTTACTGTATTTATTTCTCAGATTCAACTCTCTCTTTGGCTGCCGCCAACTGAAACACCCCCTTTATAAAATAAATTTCATACTCATTCTAATCTGATATTTACTCGAAAAGCGCTTATTAATTTTCTTTTTAAGCAGCAGTTCTTTTTCACTTAATCCCTTCTCCAGCACAACGGTGATATTTATAATCTTTATATTATTTTGATACTCAATAGAAGCATGCTCTATCTGAATCGGCTGCTGATTAATGATCACTTTTTTATTAATCAGATTTCTTGTTAATTGATATTTCAGAATACTATCACTATAAGAACAATGCGGATTCAATTCTATAGAAGGTGGATTCTTTACTTATTTCGATGGTTTTAGAATAGCAGCTAAGGGAATTAATGAAATCAAGGCACGGAATAATATGTTGTTATCCCAGGTGAGTCCGTAACACTCATAGTGTTGCAGATTGCTGTCTGATTCCATGCGTTGCACTAAAATATGCAGCACATCATTACTTTTTAGTCTACTAAGGTATAGCCTGTCAACAGTAATCTTGTGTG
>WTAX01000410.1 GCA_013139395.1 Gammaproteobacteria bacterium
ATAATCACATCTCTTGCCTGGGTCGCTTTACTGGCGGCCTTTATTATAGGACAAATAGCGGGTCAGACTGACTATGAAACACTATTACAGCAGCAGATGCCTGATATCAAGTTGCAGCGTTCTAGTGCAAATACAAATCTGCCAATTGTTTATAACATCGAATCTGATCAAAAACAGCTGTTTGATGCATTAGTGATGGCCGAAGGAACAGGTTATGGCGGGCCATTAATTGTTGCCATTAAAGCACGACGTACCGATGACGGTGCAAATCTAAATGAGATTATTGTGCTGAGTCACAAAGAAACCCCGGCTTTTATGGATAGGATTAATACCAAATTTTTCCGACAGTTTGCCGGTAAATCAGTGACTGATAATTATATTGTTGACGATGATATTGACGCAGTATCAGGTGCAACAGTTTCAGCAAAGGGATTTACCACAGCAATACGAGAAGCAGTCCATCTTGGTGCAATACAGCATTTGAAATTGCCGCAAAGCTGGCAAGAACCCGTCTGGAAAGTTGGACTTAATGAAATGTTTCTTATCATCCTTTTTGCCCTGGCTTTTTATGGCGCCTATCAGAAAGGAAAAATAGCCAAGGCTGTACGGTTAGTTGTGGTTGTTGCTTCAATAGCCTTTGTTGGTTTTTATGCCAATGCTTCAGTCAATCTGGGTAATATTGCCGGTATTTTTATGGGTTATATTCCTAATCCACGAGAGTATCCTTTGTGGTGGATCATGATGGTTGGTATGCTGGGTAGTGTTGTCATCCTTGGACGAAATATCTATTGTCAGCAGATTTGCCCGTTTAAAGGAGTTCAGGATCTGTTGCAAAAGATAAGTGGTGTCAAACTGCGCATCGATATGAAATTCCAACGTCGGGCGACCACCTTAATTTATTCTCTAAGCTGGGTAGCCTTGATGTTGATTTTTCTTTCCACTCACCCTGCATTGGGTTCCTATGAACCCTTTGCCATGATGTTTTCACTAGATGGTCTTGGTATTCAATGGTACATCCTGCCGGCAGCAATACTGGGTTCGTTCTTTGTACCCAGTTTCTGGTGTCGTTTATTTTGTCCTGTCGGGCTTTATCTCAATGAAATGGTTCGTTTACGTAAGAAAATTGTTCAACGTATCACTAGTAAAAATGAGAAGGGTGACTCTCAAGCTAAAAAGAGAGGAGAATAATTGATATGGTAAAGAAAAAAGATAAAAGCTGGCAATACACATTCAGTACTGCGTTAGCAGGTATTACCTTATTTTTAGTACTGGGATATTTTATTCAGTCATTTATTGAAATTCGTAAGGTCAAGCCAGTGAGCGTTGCCATTGAACGTATTATGAATTCCTCATCTGAATCATCGGACAAGTTCGAAGATGCTAAGGTAATTAATAATCTTAAAACAGAAAAATAAAAGGATATTTTTATGTTTCTTGACTACTTTGCATTGATTGTCATGATTGTTGTCTTTTTGATACTGGTCTATGCTGCAATTTATATTCATGATATTCCATATGAAATGGCTAAAAAGCGTAATCACCCCCATCAGGATGCAATTCATGTTGGTGGTTGGTTGAGTCTGTTAACTTTACATGCTATCTGGCCATTTTTATGGATCTGGGCTTCACTATACAAACCCGAAATCGGCTACGGTTTTATGACAACACATTCAGATAATATTAAAACTGATACAAAAGACTTAGAAAAAACTATAAAGGGTCTACAGGAGCGTGTTTCCCAGCTGGAATCCAGATTAGCTCTTGAATCCACTCTTATTTCCAGAGGCATAGGAGACAATCATGATTGACCTGTTGATTATTATTTATGCTGCAATTCTCTGGGTTGTTTTTAAAGTATTCAAAGTGCCTCTTAATAAATGGACAGTGACCACATCGCTATTAGTTGGCTTGTTTGGTATTGGCTTAGTTGTATTGGTAATGAATTATAATCATCCCTATACTCGTGAAGCACGACTGTATTTCTATACCACACCCATTTTTTCACGAGTGAATGCAAAGGTAATTGAAGTACCTGTTAAACCAAATACGCTATTGAATAAAGGTGATGTACTTTTTCGTTTTGATCCAAGACCATTTGAAGACGATATTGCCAGTCTCAAAGGTCAACTAAAACGAGTTGAAGTCGAGAGAGATTTGAGCAAAACAGAATATGATCGTAGTCTGGAATTGGCTAAAGAAAATTTTGAATCTCAACGTCAGGCGGCAAAATGGCGTGCTGCTTATGAAACTGCATTGGCTGATATTGAAGATATTAGCGCCAGGCTGGATAAAGCAATCTATACCCTTGAAGATAAGGTTACGGTTTATGCACCAGGAAATGGTTTTGTGACTCAACAAAGATTGCGCCCGGGAATGGCACTGATATCTCAACCTCAGGTTGTACCTGGAATGATCTTTGTGCATGCTGAAGAACCGGAGTTGTATGCTGCCTTTCCACAAAATGGGCTGCAGAATATTAAGGTTGGTTATGAAGCTGAGATCATCTTTGATGCAATTCCCGGACATGCATTCAAAGGTAAAGTGACCAATGTTCTGCAGGCAATCGCACAAGGACAGGTGCACCCCAGTCTAAAATTAATTAACTTTGATACCTTTGCAGAGCAGGCACAACAAGGACGTGTGCCCATAAAAATAGAAATACTGGATGATCTTTCTGAGTATCAATTACCCGCGGGTGCTAAGGCAGAGGTTGCTGTTTACGGAGACAACTGGAAAGCCTTTTCAATTGTGCGTCGTGTACTATTACGTATGAAAAGCTGGCAGAAATTTATATTTATAGGTGGCTAAGGCATAATAAGGTAGAGTAAGAAAAACAACTCTACTTATACGTAGGATAAATGGATTTATAAAGTTTGTTTAAATGAATATAGAAATTTAATTTAAAAGTATAAATTTTTTTATGATTGGGAGTTTTTTATGTTTGGTAATATTATGAGATTTAATTTTTTATTAATAGCTGTTTTATTTTCAATAAGTACTCAGCTTATTGCAGCTTCAGGCCATCCTTTAATGGATAGTACGTTTCAGGCTTCATTTGGTGCTTTTTTTCCCAAAAGCAATACGGAATTTTCACTTGACTCTTCAACTGGACGGATAGGTACTACTATCGATTTTGAAGATGATTTAGGTTTTGATGAACATTCAACTTTGCCCTTTGCTACCTTTGACTGGCGTATTACTGATCGGGTTAAATTGAATCTTGAATATTTTGAAATTGACAGGGATAGCAAGGCTCAAATTGAAAAAACAATTAATTGGGGTGATTTAACATTCGATACTGGTGCACAAGTAAAAGCCAAGTGGGATGTGTCTGTTGCCCGGATATTTCTAGGATATTCTTTTTATAAAAATACAAATATAGAATTGGGTGCAGGTGGAGGTATTCATTTCATGTATTTTGATGCAAAACTATCTGGGGATGTCTCTGTGAATGGAAATACACTTCATGCAGAAGAAAAAGCAGATGGAATTGCTCCCTTACCTAATATTGGTATTTATGGTAAATACGCTTTTACAGATAAGTGGTTAGTCAGCAGCCGTGTGGATTGGTTTGGGGCTGAAATTGGTGATTATGATGGTGATCTCTGGAGTGTCGATGCTGCAATTCAATATCAGGCTTTTGAAAATGTAGGCTTTGGTTTGAATTATCGTTTTCTTGATTTAGATATTGATGCCGATAGCAGTGATTGGACTGGAAATGTTAACTATCAATATCATGGCCCATCGGTATTTATGACTGTAAACTTTTAAATTTGGCTAACGGCTTTTAATGAACAATTTTATGCAATATCAAGACACAAAGGAATAATATGAAATTAACAATAGGTATCAGTATAGGCATTGTTGTAGCAGCCAGTTTAATGAACTCAGCTATGGCAGAAATGATGGTTTTTCCAGCCAAAGGTCAAAGTAATGAACAACAGGAAAAAGACAAGTTTTCTTGTTATGGCTGGGCGAAACAGCAGTCTGGCTTTGATCCCATGGTCGTGCCTAAAACATCAACGCCTGCGCCATCACAAGAAAAAAAATCAGGCGGTATTGTTAAAGGGGGACTTGGTGGAGCCGTATTAGGAGGTATTATTAGTGGCTCTAAAGGAGCTAAGCGTGGTGCGGCGGCTGGTGGATTGATAGGTGGTGTTAGACAGAGTTCTACCAATACTAAGACAGAGCAGAAAACTGAACAATGGCAGCAGCAAGAAGCCAATAACTATGCTAACAACCGTAACAAGTATAATCGTGCTTATTCTGCATGTCTGGAAGGTAAAGGCTATACGGTTAAATAGTTTTATAATATAATATAATATAAGTTAAGTTGCTGATACTGAGGGAAACATATGCTAAAAAAATCAATTTATTTTCTAATTATTTTCAGTGCCAGTCTATCGGCACAGGCAAATTCTTTACAGGTAAAGAAGGATTACCAACAATGTCTTCTGCAAGCCATAGAAAGTGCTGCTGATACAGTCACAATTTTAGAATTGAAGGCAGGCTGCCAATCAATTAGCAATAAATATGAAAATGAGTTAGTTCAATCAGAACAAAGCATTCAGCCAGAGCTGAAAGATGGTTCTCAGCAAGGTAAAGGCCAACTGGTAGAACAGCGGCTCAAGGAAGAAAGCCTGTTTGCTCATAGTGGTCGGGGTCTGACAGGGCATAAACCCAATTATATTATTTATTCCTATAACACCAAAGATCCGGAAACTCAGGTTTTTGAGCAGCAATTTCCGGGAGAAAATATTGATTTTGATCAGGGTGAAATCAAATTTCAAATCAGTACTAAATTCCTGATTGCTGAAGATCTATTCGGTGATAATGGTAATTTATATGCTGCCTATACCAACCGTTCATTTTGGCAAGCCAGTAACGATAATATTTCATCACCCTTTAGAGATTATAATCATGAACCGGAAATCTGGCTTTCATTTAAAAATGATTATGAATTATGGGGATTTAAAAACTCCATAATCAGTGCCGGCTTTGTCCATCAATCCAATGGCCGGGCAGGTTCATTGTCAAGAAGCTGGAATCGTGTTTATGCTAATTTTGTAGTGGAAAAAGATAATTTTGTCTTTTCATTCAAACCCTGGTATCGGATCAAAGAAGATGATGATGACGATGATAATCCAGATATTGAAAAATATTTAGGTCATTTTGAATTTCAGAGCGTCTATAAGCACAATGATCACAGTTTTGCTCTGATGTTCAGAAATAATTTACGTACGGGTGAAAATCGAGGGGCATCACAACTTGATTGGACATTTCCTCTGCATAAAAATTTCAAAGGTTATTTACAATGGTTTAATGGTTATGGAGAGAGTTTGATTGACTATAATCATAATGTGAATGCCATTGGCCTTGGCATTAAATTTACTGATTGGTTATAAGACTGATCGCTTATGAGAAAGTGCATTTTTTAAATTTAATAACGATTTATTTTACGTCAGAACAGTCATATTTAGGAAGAATTGCATGTTGAAAACTATGAATAAATTATTGCTGTGTCTAAATCACAAACTATTACTTGCCTTGCTGATAGCTATGACTGCTCAGGTAAGCTTTCCGCAAGCATATGCAAAATCTAAACTCGTTGCAGAATCACCTGAAAATACTTCATTGCAACAGGCTAACTGGCCGCGTGAGATACAAACGAACAAAGGTTTGATTATTATCTATCAGCCGCAACCGGAGAAATTAGAGGGTGACCAACTAGAAGGGCGAGCCGCAGTGGCTGTGGAGCAGACAGGGAAAGAACCTGTGTTTGGTGCAATCTGGTTTAAGGCAAGACTTGATATTGATCGTGAGGAACGAATTGCTCATATCCTTGACCTAGCCATTACTCGAGTCAGGTTTCCAGAAGATGATAAGGAAAAAGCCCGGGCCTTGAGTGATTTGTTACAAAAAGAAGTGCCTAAATGGCAGTTGCCTATTACTATGGATGAACTTATTGCTACTTTGGAACTGGAACAAACTCGTATTAAGGCAGCAGAAAAGATCAGTGTTGAGCCACCAAAAATTCTATTTTATGATGAGCCTGCGGTATTGATTAGTATTGATGGTGAGCCCCGTCTTCAGGAGGTTGATGATACAAAACTAATGCGAGTCATTAATACACCGTACACTATATTATTTGAAACCAGCAGCAAAAACTGGTTTTTGTTCGCTGATAAAGGGAGCCGGTATACGGCCTCAGATATTGATGGTAAATGGGTAGTAACAAATAATGTGCCTAAAGATGTTGCCAGGCTGGAACCAGAAGAATCACCTGAAGAAAAACAGGCTGGTGAAAATTCTGCTAAAGATGATGAGAGCAGTAGTAAACAAGAGCAGCAACAACCCCAAATAATAGTTGCTACTGAGCCTACAGAACTGATTTCCAGTACAGGTAAACCAGAATATACGTTGATCAAGGGGACTGATCTGATGTATGTGAGTAATACCGACAGTGATGTGCTGAAGCTGATAACGACTCAGGAAAATTATGTTTTACTATCGGGACGCTGGTTCAGTGCCAGGAAGCTCACTGGGCCATGGAAATATGTTCCCGGTGAGCAATTACCAGAGGATTTCTCAAAGATATCAGAAGACTCAGAAATGGGTACAGTGCTTTATGCAGTACCAGGTACTGAGGTGGCCAAAGAAGCAGTGCTGGATGCTCAGTTGCCGCAAACCACAGCGATTGATCGAAAAAAAGCAAGCCTGGAAGTTGAATATGATGAAAAGCCTAAATTCGAACCAATCAAGGAGACATCGTTAACCTATGCTATTAATACTGCAACGCCGGTGATTAAAGTAGACAAAAAATATTATGCCGTTGATGATGCTGTGTGGTTTGTGGCAAACAAGCCAGAGGGAAGCTGGTTAATTGCGACATCTGTACCTGATGAAATTTATACTATTCCACCTGATTCTCCGATGTACCATGTCACCTTTGTGAAAATCTATGGCTCAACACCAGAAGTCGTTTATATCGGTTATCTCCCGGGATACACAGGTACTTATGTTTATCACTCAACAATTGTTTATGGTACCGGCTACTATTGGCCTGGTTGGTATGGTCATCGATATTACCCCCGACCTGCTACCTGGGGTTTTCATGTCCGCTGGAATCCCTACCGTGGCTGGAGTTTTGGACTGAGTTATAGTAACGGGCCATTTACCTTCACTATTGGGCGTGGTAGTTGGCATCGCGGCGGCTGGTGGGGACCTGGACGCTACCGAGGATATAATCGTGGTTATCGACATGGTCGCCGAGCCGGTTATCGTTCGGGTTATCGTGCCGGTCGTCGTCAAGCCTCACGCAATAATATTTATCGTAACCAACGCAATAATCAGCGTAATAGCTTACAGAATAAATCAGGAGCCAGGGCATCAAGCGGCATGGCTGGGAAACGTGCCAAGGCGACTTCAGCCAGCAATCGTAAGAACAATGTCTTTAGTGACAAAAATGGCAATATCCATCGTAAAACTGATAAAGGTTGGGAACAACGGAGCAAGGGAAGTTGGAAGTCTGAAGGCAGTAAAGCGAGTAGGACTTCACAAAAACCTGCTGAAAAGCCATCACAAAAGCCATCCCAGAAGCCTACCAGCACAGGCCGGGTAGATAAGTCTCGCAGTACAGGTAACATCAATAGTACCCAGAAGAGAAGTACGCAAAATAGAGTAAGCTCATCGACATCAACTCGATCTAAGCAAACAAGTTCGACACGTCAACTTGATCGCAGTAGTTCCTCACGACAGCGTGGAACACAGCGTACTCAAAGTTTTAATAGGGCGCGCAGCAGCGGCGGAAGTCGTGGTGGTGGTCGCGGGGGCGGGGGCGGTCGGAGGTAGTTCATGTGTTAGAAAGCTGGAATGAAGGAATACGTGAGATACCCGAGTTTTTTTAGTCATATGCCAAATCAATGGCGTAGTCACTATTCAAAGAATATACAGGTAAAGGAACATCATCAGGAACATCAGCTTCTCTTGTACCGGGTGTCTCATTCTATCAATTAATAGATACTGGCCTGGTGTTACAGGTTAATTGGGGCGCAACAGAATTTCTTAAAGAACCAAATTTGAACAAATGAGATAAGCTTTGATGATATTAAATTTGCAAGTAACGCTTTTTTTTAATAGTTTCTGATATCAGATTATTGTCTGGTTTTAGAAAAAAGCATAAGATATATCAAGTTATTATAATTTGATGTATATTGAATCCAGGACTTTTAAATAGAGGTAATTATTATGAAAAAAATACTAATAACATCGGCTGTACTGTCTGCTGTTTTGCTGCTACCAATTGTTCATGCAGATGATGGCTTTGTACAAGGTTATGTGACTTCTCCCTATGGTGAAGTTTATAAAAATAGTTATGGTGAATGCTGGCGTTCACGCTTTGATGATACCACAGACAAATTAGAAGAATGTGGTTATGAAAAACCTATGCCGCTAGTCATTGAAAAAGAACTGGTTGCTACATCGACAGCAGTGACAATGACAACAACAGTAGCTGATGAAATTATCATTCAAGCTGCATTGCTGTTTGCTTTTGATAGTGCTGTCTTATCAGATAATGCAAAGGCTGTTCTTGATGAGCGTATAGCAAAATATAAAGGCAGAGGTGAATTAACTTCTAATGTTAAAGTCATTGGTCATACAGACAGCACGGGACCTGAAGAATATAATCAACAATTATCTGAAAGACGTGCGAAGTCTGTTGCTGAGTATCTTGAACAGAATACCAATATTACAGATGATCAAATTGATGCAGTTGGTAAAGGTGAGAATGAGCCAAAAGCATCTAATGATACGTCTGAAGGACGAGCAATCAATCGCCGGGTCATTATTATCCTGGAAGGAAAAGTGACTCAATAATTTTTATAAAAACATCTTCAGTTATTATTTTATAAGGAATAATTATGACTCAAACAAAATTTATTTTTATTGCTGCAATAATTATCTCATCGCTTGCAGGATGTGGTGGTGGCGGGGCAAAAGTTGAAGCGACAACTACCAACACAACGATGGGACAAGAATTAATGGATTTAAATGATAGTTATAAGAAAGGTATTCTAACTGAAAAAGAATACAATAGAGCTAAAAAGAATATCATGAATCGTTATGATTAAATTTTATTTTTTTTAATTATTTCTTAATTCTGGTGTATGTTATGAAAAAAAAATACTTTTTGCTTTATTTGTTTTTCTTTTTTCTTGCAGGATGTGCTTCGAACATTGAAACTTTTCACTCAACTGAGAGTTTAGGGAAACAGCTTGATGATTTGCAACAAGCATATAAGGCAGGAGCAGTCACTGAAAAAGAATATAAAAAAGGCAAAGAAATCTTAATAGATCATTATAAATGATTTAATTATTGCTTATATAAAATTGTAGATTTCTTCTAAGATTTTTATATGAGCATGATATTTGTAAAATATGCTCTAATTCCCCTTGATTAGTCATTTAAACAAGTTATCTAACTGAACAATAGGATGGCTATAAGTGTCTATTCCTCGTTAACGATTTTTTTTTGAAAGTATGTGAGTCTTTCTTGTCAGGAATGACTCACATATTTTATGAAGCACTAACAATCTGAGTAGGTTGCTCAATGTTTGCTTCTTGTCCTGAGACATGTTTTATCTCTATACCATGCAATTGATAAAAGTCATCCAGGGAAATATAGGTCCAGGCTGACTTATCCATGATCAATTTATTTAGCAATAACTTGTTCAATAAGTGACCACCTTTAAACGCATGATAATGTCCCAAAATGGGTACTCCGACTAAAGACAAATCGCCAATGGCATCCAGAACTTTATGACGTACAAATTCATTATCAAAACGAAGTCCTTCTGGATTAACAACATGATCATCATCAACCAGAATGGCATTTTTTAATGAACCTCCTAAGGCCAGCCCTTTGTTATGCAGCTCTTCAATCTGATCAAGAAAACCAAAAGTTCTGGCTGGTGCAATGGATTGTTTCAGAGATGTGTCATCAATATTTACTGACAATGTCTGAGCACCAATTATTTTTTCTTTAAAATCAATTGACACTGTGACTCTGGGGTGCATATCTGGTAATAATAAGGCATAGCGTTCACCATCACGAACTTCAACGGTCTTATTTATCCAGATGGCCTTTCTGTTTGCTTTGATGCTTCGGGTTCCGATTTCGGATAAGGTATCAACAAAAGGCTTGGCACTGCCATCCATGATGGGGATCTCAGGGCCATCAACTTCAACTTCCAGATTATCAATTTGACATATTCTCAATGCTGCTAATAAGTGTTCAACTGTTGACACTGAGACTCCATAACGGTTAGTCAGCACTGTGGATAAGGTGGTGTCTGTGACCTTGTACCAGCGTGCGGCGATTAATGAATGGCTTTCGACAACATCTTTACGGCGGAAAAATATGCCTGTGGCATCATCACAGGGTTTTAATGTGATACGTGATTTGATACCGCTGTGCAATCCCAGGCCAACGAAGCTGACGGCTTTTTTGAGTGTATGTTGTAAGGTATGATAATCATTCATTGGTATCTCCTTTCTCTTTGAGTACCTTTAGAATAATCAATACAGGTCTGTGGTTCTGGTCTTAATCCGCCATTTAAAAGTCATTTTATGCCAATTAATCAGCCAGTTTTTCCTGACGAAATTGTATGGGGGTGAGACCCTGCCAGCGTTTAAATGCACGGGAAAAATTACTAGGATCAGAAAAACCTAATAAATAACTCACTTCAATGATGGGGTATTGGGGTGATGATAAATATTGACAGGCCATCTCATGGCGTAGGGTATTTAACAGTTCTTTGTAACTAGTATTAGATAATGACAATTTTCTCTGCAAGTTTCTCAGACTCAGATTCAGTTCCCGGGCAATATTAATCTGCTTTGGAACACCTGAGGGCAGGTGCTCAATGATGCACGTTCGTACGCGGGTTTCCAGATCACCTCTATCAAATTGATTCAGATAATCGATAACAATCTGATCATTGATTCTGGCCAATTCAGGGTTTGCTGAGGAGGTGGGTAAATTGCACGTTTGTTTATCAAATTCAATAGCAGTCTTGTCGGCATTAAACTGAACAGGGACACCAAAAAACTGTTCAAATTTATCACTGCAATGAGGGGGTGAATGTTCAAAGGATACATGCAGTGGTTTGAGATCAGGGCCTATCATAATCTGACAAATCTTAAAGATGCTGGCGATACGACCATCATAGGCGGCATCAGCAAACTGGAATGGATCATCTTTTTGACTGACGGCGAAATAAAGGCGATAGCCTGTGTCGGTTTCAGTCATTTTCAACGTCACTTGAGTGGCCAGGATTTTTTGAAATCGGATCAGTCGGTTCAATCCATCTCTGAGTGTGTGACTAGCTAACCAGGAAAATCCAAGACCATGCAGTGCTGAGGGTTGGATATAAGACGCATACACTAGACCAAAACAAAGATCATTAGTATTTTGAACAGATAAATCCCATAATTTTTTTATTTTTCTTGTAGAAACCCGCTGAGCGGGCAAGTACACAATGTCAGGGTCAAATCCAGCCTCAGCGATAATCGGACGGTGATCCAGACCATAGTGTTTTAGCGCATCGACGATGGTAGCGGCAATGCTAAATAAGACACTATCGTGGCCGTTATAAGAAGTGCTTGTGTCAGGCATAGATTAAATAATGATTTATTTTAGTGAATGAAATAAATTGTAATACAAACTCTGATGCAATGCAGTAAGTTTGGTAAGATGGTATGTAACTACTCAGCGCATTTTTAACAAATTGTCCGGAAGAGACATATGAGCTGTTGACCAGAGATGGTTACATATGGAGGTTGCTATTGTAGTATGTTATTGTTATTAAGAACAATAGAATCAATATGATAACAACATACTAGTATTTTTTAAGAAATCCAACTCTGGGGAATAAACTTGAAAAAAAACTATGTCGAAAAACTGGGGTCTGTATTCTTACAATGTCAATTCAGCCTGCTTTTCAGTCTGCTGCTGATTGGAATCAACGGCTGTTCTTCATCCAGCCTTTATCACATTAATATCATGCCGGCACCCGATATCTATCATTCGGCAAATATCGATCCTTTTTCTGATGAGGCTGCAGCCAGTAGCTCCCATGATAGGGGGATGCTTTACGTGACCGATCGAGTTCCTGACCCAAATGAAAAAAAATACTCAAGATATCTTAATGAACGAGGTGATGTTTTGCGTGCGGGAATTGCCACTATTGGCCTGGGAGACGGAACGATCGATTGGCAGGAAGCCCGTAAGATTTCACTGCTGAAAAATCGGCCGGATTATTATCCACTGAAAGTAACTGCAGCAGAGGAATTTGGTGTCCTCGACTTCTCTATAAATACTTTTACGCAAACCGAGTTTATCCCCTCCCCAGTATCCGCTCCGGCCGCTCATTTTGCGGAATTGATCGATGCCAAACTGGCGGTTTCAGAGAAGAAGGATATTTATATTTACGTTCATGGCTACAAGGTTGTTTTTGAAAATCCGATTCTGGTCGCAAGTGAACTCTGGCACTTTCTTGGTTATGACGGCGTTTTTATTGCCTATGCCTGGCCATCGACACCAAGCCGCTGGGCTTACTTTTCTGATCTTGAAAGCGCCGATCTTTCCTCCAGTAATCTGAGGCAAATGCTCAAATTTCTGGCTGAAGAAACATCAGTCGAAAGAATCCATATTATTGGTTACAGTGCTGGGACTCGTGTTGTTGGCAAGGCTCTCTGGCAGCTGGCTCTGCAGTATGCCGCTAGGCCTGATAGTGAACTTGACAAACTGCGGCTCGGAAATGTTATTTTAGTTGGTAGTGATATCGATCAGCATATTTTTGCCCGGCAGATCGCTGATGGTTTGTTGCGAGTGGCAGACAAGGTGACGGTTTACCTCTCAGCCAATGATAAAGCCTTGAGCTTTTCAAGCTGGTTATTTTCTCGTGATCGGCTTGGAGAAGCGTGGAAGAAAAGCACACCGAAAAGAGAGACAATAGAGTTTCTCCGCAAGTCAAAAAAACTGACACTGATCAATGTTACCGGAGCCGAAGGTTCTACCACAGGCAATGGTCATGCCTATTTCCGACAAAGCCCCTGGGTTAGCAGCGACATCCTGATTTCTCTATTTTACGACCTTGCGCCTGAGGCACGTGGGCTAGTTTATGATAATGATTATCCCGCCTGGTTCTTTCCTGAAGATTACCTCATGCGATTGAAGAATAGCTTGTCACTGAACTTAAACAGATCACAATTCTGAAATCATTAATTCTGTTTAATCCCGGATTAGTTAGTGTTCATCCATAAATAGCTGTTTCTTTTCGTCCCCCTTCTTTAGAAGGGGGAGGTTAAAAGCAGAATAAACGGATGAACACTAGTTAGCATCTATCTACTTTTTTGCAACTAGCTTATGCGGGCCTTACTTTTTTTATTGGCCGTGATGAAAACCCATAGCTTACCACTCCAGTACCAATGCAAAAAGTAAGCTTCTTTAATCATACGCATCAGCATGAGCAATGAAAACGAGAAGTTTTTTTCTGAGGCAATAGGCTGTAGTGTCATTTGCATGCCCTGGGCTAAAGTCACTATTCTATAAAGATGATAGCGACTACTGATGATGGCGACATCTTTGGCTGATATTTCGCCTTCTTGTCTTATATTTGATGACTTCTTTTGTAACAAATAGTTTAGTATTGAGCGGGCATTTTGCAGGTTTTCCAAGGTATGTCGTGATTGATCTTCAAGTATTATTTGTTCTGCTTTAATTCCATGAGCAATTAAATAATTCGCACCTGCCTGAGCTTCTGATAGTGTATTACCACCTGTGATACCACCAAGGATAATAATATCAGGTTTATTTTTAACGTCAATTAATACTGAAACAATACGCTGTAATCGAGCCTGGTATTCCTCTATTGGCTGATTGTTTTTTAAACACAGCCCGGCAATTAAAATTGCCTGAATAGCGGGCGTAGTTTCAGGTGAATTTATAGATAGTGTTGTTTTACTATTAACTGCAACTTTTATTGTTTTAAACAGCAGCCAGAAAAAAGCAAGCCCCAATGTCAGCAAGAATATGATATTGGAAAAAATAAACGTAGTGAGACCATCCCAGCCAAAGGCACTGTCATTAAATAGTTTTATCTTAGGCTTTGTCTTTATAGTCATCTTCCGGCATAGTCCCTTTATTAAAAAGTACTCGAATATTTCGTCGTCTTTTTAACCATGAATTTATTGTTCCCGGTATCATACGGGCAGCATGAGTATAATAAATAAAATGAAACAGTTTAAGACGTAATTTAACGGCTTTATTATCAAAAATATCACCAGCAAGCATAGAGATCACGGCTGATTCTACTTGCCAGCTATTTCTTGGATTCATAAATAAACGCTGCATAACAGGTGAAGTAAAACGATAGATAAACCAGCACATTTCATCAATGCCGCCACGAATGTGTTTTTCTAATTGACTACAGACGTGCGGTGCATTATCTGGAGTTTTAAGGCATTGATCAATGGTATCAACTGCTTGCTCGGCGGCACTCATTCCTAAATAAACACCACTGGAAAAAACCGGATCGACAAAAGCAAAGGCATCACCTAATAACATAAAGTCACGCCCCCACATGCGTTTTGATGTATAGGCGAAGTTACCGGTGGCACGAATCTCGCCTAAACTTTGGGCATTTTTCATACGTGTTGCGACTTCACTATGCATGTTAATGGTTTTCCATAAAAATGCTTCTGTTGAGCCTTCAAGTGTTTTTAAATACTCTGGCCAGCAAACAGCGCCGACACTCATACTGCCGTCATTGAGAGGGATCAGCCAGAACCAGCCATGTTCAAACCAATAAAGACTGATATTGCCCTCATCCTTTCCAGTACGTCGTTCCACATCAGAAAAATGACCAAAAATAGCAGAGCTTTGGTGATTTGGGTTTTTTTGTTTAAGTTTCATCTTACGGGATAATAAAGAGTCCCGGCCTGAAGCATCAATTACATAACGTGCCTGTAATGTTTGTTTTTCTGCTTCATCCTTCTTGTCTTTATATTGCACACAGACTTTTCCCGGTGAAGGGAATTCAACATCAGTGACCTGGCTGTTTTCTAATAATGTTACCCCTTTATTTTTACAATTAGAAAATAATATACTGTCAAATTCACTGCGTTTGACTTCGTAGGCATGGGGATATTCCTTATTAAAGGCTTTGTCAAAATAAAATGTGACTCGCTGCCACTGTTGAGTAACAGGATCGATGTTATTAAATTCAGCCCCATGCTTTATAATGCCAATGTTTTTTACCTGATCTAATACGCCTAAACGTTTAAGAATGGGGAGATTCATGGGTAATAGAGATTCACCTATATGAAAGCGTGGATGCTGTGTTTTTTCTAGTAAGCACACGCTATAGCCTTTTTCAGTTAACAGTGCAGCAGCCGTTGTGCC
>WTAX01000211.1 GCA_013139395.1 Gammaproteobacteria bacterium
TCAATTGCAGCCTGAGCAACAGCTGACGGTATAGTAGATATGAGTCTGGGATCAAATGGTTTGGGAATAATATAGTCTTTACCAAACGTCAGGCTCTGCATATCATAAGCCTGAAGTACCTCATCGGGAACGGGAAGCTTCGTTAAATTAGCTAACGCCTTAACGGCAGCAATTTCCATTGCGGTATTAATAGTCGATGCCCGAACATCCAGTGCACCGCGAAAAATAAATGGAAAACCCAGGACATTATTAACTTGATTGGGATAATCAGAACGACCTGTCGCCATAATTAAATCATCACGAACTGAGCGTGCAACATCAGGATCTATTTCTGGTTCAGGGTTCGACAAAGCAAAGACTATGGGTTTTTCAGCCATAGAAGCCACCATTTCAGGTGCGATTAGATTAGAACCTGACACGCCAATCAACACATCAGCCTGCTGCATAGCATCAGCCAAAGTTCTGTCATCTGTTTGTGTCGCAAATTCCTGTTTATAAATATTCAGATCTTTACGCCCGGCATGAACAACACCTTTACGATCAATTAAATTAATTTGATGTTTTTTTACCCCTAAAGCAACAAGTAGTCGCATAGAAGCAATTCCTGCTGAACCTGCACCAAGACATACAATTTTAATTTCATCCAGAGACTTAGCCTGAATTTCAAGCGCATTAAATAAACCTGCGGCAATAATAATCGCTGTACCATGCTGATCATCATGAAAAACGGGAATATCAAGTCGTTCTTTTAGTGCTTTTTCAATTTCAAAACAATGCGGAGCAGCGATATCTTCCAGATTAATGCCACCAAAAGTAGGCGCAATATTAACAACAGTTTCAATAAAGGATTCCTGAGAATCTGCTGTCACTTCCAGATCAAACACATCAATGCCGGCAAATTGCTTAAACAAAACACTCTTACCTTCCATTACAGGCTTCCCAGCCAAAGCACCGACATTACCAAGCCCTAATACCGCCGTGCCATCCGTTATCACGGCAACCAGATTACCTTTACTGGTATACTGATAGGCTAGTTCCGGATCTTTGGCAATTTCACGTACTGGCTCGGCGACTCCGGGAGTATAGGCCAGAGATAATTCATCCTGTTGTTCACACGGTTTACTGGGCATCACACTAATTTTTCCAGGAAAAGGCAGTGAATGATAATCCAAAGCTTTCTTACGCAAATCGTCATGATTGTGTGTATTGGTATTATTCTTTATGTCATTACCAGACATATGTTCCCCTTTAAACGATAGAATTATAGAAAAATAAATGAGCAGGCATAATCCTAGAAAAATTAGTTAGCATCTACTGCCAACTGATGATTCTAGGATAATAAAGTATAGTCTAAAAATCTATCACTATAATATTGTTAAAACTCAAGATCATGTTCGCTGCGAACATGAATCGATTGACGGCCTTTATAAGTACTCACCCATCCTCTCAGGCTTACAAAATGACCAACCAGTCTTTTGAGTTTACTATTTGAAAAATACCGTTTATCTTTTTTTGCAATACGAATTGATAATTTGGGAGTTAGTTTTAAATAAATACTTTTTCGACTTTCACTATAGCCTGAAATAGTACCACGAACATAACGAAACCCTTTACTTTTTAACGGCAGTTTATGAGCATCAAACCATTGGTTTTCTGGTAAGTTCCAAACTCCTAGTTTGGAGTTTTTAGCACTCTTTTCAATAGCTCGGTAACAATTAATACGCTTGTCATTGGGAGGAACAACAATGCTGTGTGCCAGGCCTTTTGCCAATAATAGTTGTTCAACACTTTGTCCATCATCAAGATTGACGTAGGCTAATAGACGTTTATAGCGATCTTTCTTATCTTGATCATATGTCAGACCTATTTTTTTGTTATAGCCCAAGAGCGTATTTAAGACTTTATAAGCCTGTCTGGCATACGGCTGTGATGGTTTTCCCTGACGACCTAATTCTGGAGTATTGATACCGATCAAACGAATTTTCCTACCGTCTTTCAAATAAACAGTATCACCATCAATAACTTTGGCTACCATAGCCCATTCAGTGACTTTGGCTAATCGCTGCTTATTCGTCAAACAATGCTCACTAGCCCAAACAGAGCTGGACGATAAACCAGCCAATACTAAACTGCTAAAAAACAGAAACTGCCATAAAAAATTATAAAACATGTGCCTGGTCGCTCTTAAATGCCTACTGCCTTATTCAGGCAAAAAAAAAGCACTTTGGATAACCAAAGTGCTTTTATCCGAACTTATCTCCAGACTTTATTAAAAAATCAGAGGTAAAATCCTAATAGCTTTCTTTACGTGCTTTCTTTATGTAAAGTTTACTTCTTCATGCCATACTTCTGACGGAACTTATCAACACGTCCGGCAGTATCAACTAGCTTCTGCTTGCCAGTGTAAAAAGGATGACACTTTGAACAAACTTCAATAGATAATGTGTCTTTACTCAGTGTAGAGCCCGTTGTAAAGCTGTGACCACAACTACAATTAACCTGGATTTCTTTATATTCTGGATGGATATCTGCTTGCATAATATTAAACCTTATAAAATTCTTTAAATGCCGCCATCAATTGTTTTTCTCTTCTCTTCTCTTCTCTTTAAAAAAGCAAAAAGCAAAAAGCAAAAAGTAGAAAAAAATTAATACCGCACCTATTAGGAACGGGCGATCATACGCTGATTTCCCTTATGTTTCAAGAAAAATTTTAATCAGTATGATCTACTATTATTTTTTATAAATTATCGATTCATTGAAGCAAAGAACTGCTCGTTCAACTTAGTATCTTTCATCTTGTCCTGCATAAATTCCATAGCACTGATTTCATCCATAGAATGTAAAATTTTACGCAAAATCCAGACTTTTTGTAAATCTTCAGGGTTCATTAGAAGATCTTCTTTACGCGTACCAGAACGATTCACATTAATCGCTGGGTAGATACGCTTTTCAGCAAGCTTACGGCTCAGGTGTAACTCCATATTACCGGTGCCTTTGAATTCTTCATAGATGACTTCATCCATTTTTGAACCCGTGTCAATCAATGCTGTTGCCAGGATAGTTAATGAACCACCCTCTTCAATATTACGTGCCGCACCAAAGAAACGCTTAGGACGTTGTAATGCGTTAGCATCCACACCACCAGTGAGTACCTTACCTGAAGAAGGAATAACGGTATTATAAGCACGTGCCAGACGGGTAATTGAGTCAAGTAGAATAACAACATCTTTTTTATGTTCAACCAGGCGTTTGGCCTTTTCGATTACCATTTCAGCAACCTGAACATGGCGACTGGCAGGCTCATCAAAGGTAGACGATATGACTTCAGCTTTTACTGAACGCTCCATTTCTGTCACCTCTTCCGGACGTTCATCAATCAGAAGAACGATTAAAAAACACTCCGGGTGATTGGCCGCAATAGATTGTGCGATATTCTGCAGCATCATTGTCTTACCCGTTTTAGGCGGCGCGACAATCAAACCACGCTGTCCTTTACCGGTTGGAGACATAAGGTCAATAACCCGGGCAGTAAAATCTTCGGTACTGCCATTGCCCTGTTCCATGGTAAAACGCTCATTAGGAAATAATGGGGTTAAGTTTTCGAATAACACTTTATGGCGAGAATGTTCTGGTTGATCAAAGTTGATCTGATTCACTTTTAATAAAGCAAAATAGCGTTCACCTTCTTTAGGTGGTCTGATTTTACCTGCAACAGTATCACCTGTTCTTAAACCAAAGCGTCTTATTTGACTGGGCGAGACATAAATATCATCTGGCCCGGCAAGATAGGAGCAATCTGCCGATCGTAAAAAGCCAAAGCCATCTTGTAGAATTTCCAGAACACCATCACCATGAATATCTTCTCCGCTTTTGGCGTGAGCTTTAAGGATTGAAAAAACAACATCCTGTTTTCTAGCTCTTGAGATATTCTCAATTTTAAGTTCTTTGGCGATATCCAGTAAATCAGAGGCGGGTTTTTGCTTTAGTTCGGTGAGATTCATTTTAACCTTTAGCTTTTAGTTATTAATGGTAATAGTTGATTGATATGCATAATTGATATGATATTTAGATAAATATTTAATTCAGACTTCTATTTTAGGTAATTTATTTAATTTTGGTTTAACTTTAATTTTTTTAAGAAAAGGAGCTATCAAATAATTAGAAATTTTTACCATAGCATTAAAAAACAAGGTAATAAATTTTTATGAGGTATATTACGAATGGATAATATTTGGGACTCTAATTATTGCTTCGAAAAGCATGATCAAAATAAGTTACTAAAAAAATCAGACTAACGACATTCGCTATCTCATTTTGTCTAATCTTTAATAGAATTTGGCGAATCATACCCTAAAGGAAGTATTATGTCCAGTCTTTGCTATAAAATAACTGGCTATAATTTAGAAATTGGCTAGAATTGTTATTTCTTCCTCTAGCCAACCCTGTATTAGATAGCTTCTTACTCTAACTATATATTTGAGTCAATAAAAGCGGTTAGCTGGGATTTAGACACTGCACCCACTTTAGTGGCTTCTACTTGTCCATTTTTATACATCATTAATGTTGGGATCCCACGGATACCAAATTTAGGCGGTGTATTAGGATTATCATCAATGTTTAATTTAGCAACTTTTAAGCGCCCTTCATACTCATCAGAGATCTCATCCAAAATTGGCGCTATCATTTTACAAGGTCCACACCATTCAGCCCAAAAATCAACTAATACGGGTAAATCACCCTGAAGCACTTCTTCATCAAAGGTATCATCTGATACGTAAACGATCTTATCGCTCAATTTAAATTCTCCAAATTTATCTTTTTGTATACTTTTTATCACTAAAGTAGAACTAACATTTTATCACAAAAAATTATCATGATAACTCGTCTTGAAACATAAGTTGTGTTCCAAACACAAGCTAAGGATATAGTTCCATGTCAGAATATTCAAGCACCTTAAGCAAATAATAGCTAATTTTTCATTATATTGAACTTCTTCTCACAAGAATTTGCTAAAATACCTGTTTTTTAGCCCCTTTGGAAAATCACATTGCCTGATCTCAATCGTCGCCAACAACAAGCTGTAGAACACATTGACAGCCCGTTACTTGTCCTTGCCGGCGCCGGCAGCGGCAAAACCCGTGTGATCACTAATAAAATTGCCTATTTGATTCAGCAATGCGGTCACAAGGCGCATACCATTGCATCGGTCACTTTTACTAATAAGGCCGCACGTGAGATGAAAGAGCGGGTGGCACAAATTATTCCAAAATCACAAACACGTGGTCTTAGAGTCTCTACCTTTCATACGCTGGGTCTAAATATTATCAAGTCTGAGTTAAAGTTACTGGGCTTAAAAAGCGGCTTCTCCATTTTTGATACCCATGATAGTCATGCCTTACTTAAAGATCTCATGCGCCAGCTTGCTGTCAACTCGTCATCACAACCCGACGAAGAATTCATTAAAGAATACTTTGAAGGCATTGCCCGGCAGATATCCAATTGGAAAAATGATTGTATTACCCCGGAACAGCT
>WTAX01000497.1 GCA_013139395.1 Gammaproteobacteria bacterium
CATTAACCACTTAGTTTTTGCACAAAGGTATTAATGTTTTGTGCTTTTAACTGTTTTTTAATGGCATTAATCTTTTGTTCATCTGTGCTGGGACCTACTCGTACCCGATACATTTTTTGACCATTACTTTGAATCACCTGAATATTGGACTCAACACCAATAAAGGCCAGTCGAGCTTTCATTGCATCAGCTTTAGTCAGCTCTTTAAATGCGCCTACCTGCAACTGATACAGCGATATGACAGCTGGATTTTTATTCTTAACTGCTGTTGTTTCTGTTTTAGGTGCTTCAGTTTTCGCTGTCTGTTGAGTCGCTTTTCTGCGCGGCTTATCATTACTGACGTTATTCACTTTCATTTCACGATCAGGCAGTACTGTATAAAAATCAAACTGATGTTTCGGCTTTGCTTTTTGTGCCTCTTTCTTTTTTTGTGATGCCTGTTTTTTTTGCACCTGATCTGAAGTGGTCTGATTATCACCCTCCGTAGGGATCTTATCCAGATACACAAGAAATGTGACAAAAGCACCGACCAATAAGCCCATCACCACCCATGACCAGCTTGAAGAACTTTGCTCAGGGTTGCGTGTCGCTCCGGTTTTTTTCTTACTACGTTTTTTAACGGGCATTTTTTATGCGTTTCCTGGTAATCACACTGTTTACATTTCAGCAGGTGATGAAACACCTAATAAAGCCAGACCATTTTTTATCACTTGACGGGTTGCCACGATCAATACCAGTCTTGCATTACGTACTTTTTCATCATCCACAATAAACTGGTGAGCGTTATAGTAAGTATGCAGTGCATTAGCCAGTTCACGTAGATAATGGGCGATCAAATGAGGTTCATGCTGACTTGCCGCAGCGTCAACGACTTCCGGGTATTTTGCTAATTGTTGTAAAATATCACTTTCATGCTCTTCTTCTAACAGCGCTAAATTTTCCAGCCCCATAGTCTGATCATAAGGCAGATTTTTCTCTTCTAATTGTCTAAAAATACTGCAGATACGAGCATGAGCATATTGGATGTAATACACTGGATTTTCGGATGATTTTGATTTCGCCAGCTCCAGGTCAAAATCCATATGCTGCTCACATTTGCGCATGACATAAAAGAAACGTGCGGCATCTGAGCCGACTTCTTCACGTAATTCTCTTAGCGTCACAAAAGAACCGCTTCTGGTGGACATCGGCACTTTCTCACCACCACGATACAGATTGGCAAATTGCACTAATAATACATCCAGAGCATCAGCATTAAAATCTAATGCTGTTAAGGCTGCTTTTACTCTGGGTACATAGCCGTGATGATCGGCACCCCAGACATCAATCACTAAATCATAACCACGATCAAACTTATCCATGTGATAAGCAATATCAGAAGCAAAATAAGTGGTCTGGCCATTATCACGTTGCATGACACGATCTTTATCATCACCAAAATCAGTCGAACGGAACCATAAAGCACCCTTCTCTTCATACACACGATCACGTTCACGCAAACGCTCAATGCCCTTATTGACCAGACCTTTATCCATTAATGAACGTTCTGAAAACCATTCATCATAGTTCACGCCAAATTCTGACAGATCTTCACGAATGTCATCTAAAATAGAATTTAATGCCAGCTCAAAGACATATCGATAACGATTATCTCCCAGCAGTTTTTTGGCTTTTTCAATTAAGGCATCAATATGCAGCTCTTTGTCACCGCCTTCTGGCTCATCTAAGGGCAAATCTGACATCACCTCTTCAGCAGAAGCGATATAGGTGTCACCATGCTCACGGTAAATTTCATCGACAATGTGGTGTATATAATCCCCTTTATAAGCATTTGCAGGGAAGACAATAGCGACATTGTTCTTTTCAAGATAACGCAGCCAGACTGAAGTCGCCAGAATATCCATCTGCCGTCCGGCATCATTGACATAATATTCACAATGCACTTTATAACCAATAGCATCCAGCAAATTTGCCAGGGTTGCACCATAAGCTGCACCTCGACCATGACCTACATGCAGTGGACCCGTTGGGTTAGCAGACACAAATTCCACCTGAACGGTCTTACCGGCACCTTTGTCAGAACGCCCAAAAGCATCGCCCTGAGTAATGACACTATTAACGACATTTTGTCGTGAGTCATCACTGACATAGAAGTTAATAAATCCTGGGCCGGCAATTTCAACTTTTTCTACAAAATCACTGTCCGGCAGCGCATCAATAATCATTGCGGCGATTTCCCGAGGATTTTTGCGTGCGGGTTTAGCCAGCAGCATGGCCACATTAGCAGCAAAATCACCATGGCTTTTATCGCGAGTCCGATCGATCTTAATCACCGGCATATCAACCGCCAGGGAGCCATCATCAATAAGGGATTGTATCGCTTGGGTAATCAGTTGCTGCAGTGCGTCTTTCAAAGTCAATCTTCCAGTCAGTTAGGCCATGAGAACCCGCTATTTTACATCGGGAAAAAAAAAAGAACAAAGTCTTTAATCATGAATCAGTTTTTAATCTTGTATATTAGTAACTATTCAGCGTATTATTTACAAAAAGCCTGTGGTTGCTTATTTTTCTGACTTTGATTGTTTGAGTGTAGCGAGTTCTCAAAGTTAGAAAAATAAGTGGCCATGGGCTTAACAAGCGTTATTTAGGAATACACACTGAATAGTTACGTATATTAAATATAAATTGAATTTTTCCTTAATACAATTCCTGTGGGTCAATATCAATTGACCAGCGAACTCGTTGTGCGGCTTTATTGGCTTCAATGGTTTTAATGAGATCATTGATTATATTATGCAGATTTTTCCGTGCAGAGGCTTGAATCAGCAGCTGGCCTCGGTACTTGCCGGCCTTCTTTTCCATAGGCGCGGGAACAGGGCCTAAAAACTGGATATCATGATCAGCAGGCAGGTGCT
>WTAX01000377.1 GCA_013139395.1 Gammaproteobacteria bacterium
GTCTATCACTTAGCTACCTAATTTAGCTATACGATAACTACAAGAAGCATCGCCTGATATCATGTTTAGTTTTTTAAAGCGCAATAAAGAGACCAGCAAGAAGCAAAACAGTTCCCCTGATTTGCCCAATTCCTCTGATCCGAGCAATAATCCGGATACCGATGAACCTATAAAATCTGCTGACAGCCATGAGCTGGAAAACAGCCATGAGCCAGTAAGCAGCCCTGAGCCCGAAAACAGCCCCGAGCCCGTTATTCATTCAAAACAGGTTATTCCCCCTGATCCTGTCGATAACTCAGAGTTAGAAAACAGCACTGAGCCTAAAAACAGTTCTGCATCCGATAACACTTCTGAACCCACCAAAAAAAGTCTGTTTGGTCGTCTAAAACAACGTCTGAGCAAGACCCGTAGTTCTATTACCGATGGTATCAGCAATGCCATTCTCGGCAAAAAAGAAATCGATGATGAGCTACTCGAAGAGATTGAAACACAGTTATTAGTCTCGGATATGGGTGTTGAAGCCAGTATGTCCATTATTGATAGTCTCACTGATCGTATTTCTCGCAAGCAGTTATCCGATGCTGACTCCCTGTTTCAGGCACTCGAAGAAGAAATGAATACACTTCTGGAGCCTGTTGATGTACCACTTACGATTGATACCAGTAAAAAACCTTATGTGATCCTCATGGTTGGCATCAATGGTGCCGGAAAAACAACCACTATTGGCAAATTGGCTAAAAAGTTCCAAAATGAAGGTCATTCAGTCATGCTCGCTGCTGGCGATACCTTCCGTGCCGCCGCTGTTGAGCAATTACAGGTTTGGGGTGAACGTAATGATATTCCGGTCATAGCTCAGCATACTGGTGCTGATTCCGCTTCTGTCATTTTTGATGCCATTGAAGCCGGTAAAGCCCGAAATGTCGATATTGTCATTGCTGATACAGCCGGGCGGCTGCACACTCAAACAAATTTGATGGATGAATTAGCTAAAGTCAAACGGGTTGCTGCCAAAGTGGACGCCAGCGCACCGCATGAAATTATGCTGGTAGTCGATGCTGGCACCGGACAAAATGCCTTAAATCAGGCAGAGCAGTTTAATAAAACGGTTGGTCTGAGCGGTATTACCGTCACCAAGCTGGATGGTACGGCAAAAGGTGGTATTATCTTTGCCATTGCCAAAAAGCTGCAAATTCCCATTCGTTTTATTGGCGTGGGTGAAAGTATTGATGATTTACGTCCTTTTAACGGTAAAGAATTTGTCAGTGCACTGTTAAGTCGGGATAATTCTTAATTAATGGATGAACATTAATTAGCTTATATAAGGAAACCATTTATCCATGATTCTGTTTGATCAGGTCAGCAAGCGATATCAGGGGGGTAATGAAGCCCTCAGCAATGTCAATTTTCACCTGCATCCGGGAGAAATGGCTTTTTTGACGGGTCATTCCGGTGCCGGTAAAAGTACCTTATTAAAACTAATCGCCTTAATTGAACGTGCATCCACCGGCAATGTCATTATCGGTGGTAAAAATCTCAACAAAGTAGGGCGTCATACCCTGCCCTATCTACGCCGCAATATGGGCATTATTTTTCAGGACTATCAATTACTCTATGATAGAACAGTATTTGACAATGTCGCTCTACCCCTTATTATCAGTGGTTTTTCCTCACGTGAAGTTAAGAAACGAGTCCATGCGGCATTGGATAAAGTGGGTTTGCTGCGCTTTGAAAAAAAATATCCAATTACACTTTCAGGTGGTGAACAGCAACGTGTCAGTATTGCCCGTGCAGTGGTCAACAAGCCTGCACTATTATTAGCCGATGAACCAACTGGTAATCTTGATCCGGATTTATCACGTGAAATTATGGATTTATTTATGGCCTTTAATCAGGTGGGTGTTACGGTACTCATCGCCACCCATGATATCCCGCTAATCAAGCAACTGGATAAACGTATTATTCAGCTCAGTCACGGACAGCTTAATCCCGGAATAAGCAGCAGCACAGATCAGTTCACGGTGAATTCTTAATATGCTTACAGATAATACCAATGGTTCGCGTAACAACAACGTCAGTTCTGTACAACTCAGGCAGTTAAAACCCAGTTTTTCATCTCGCTTTAAAGAATTTTTTATTCGTCATCTGCAGGTGTTTTTCTATTCTCTGGGTTTATTAAGCCGCTCACCATTTGCGACCCTGATGACCGCTTCAGCTTTGGGTATTGCCCTGGCTTTGCCGGCAGGTCTGTATGTGATACTTGATCACGCCAGTCAGCTTTCCGGGGATATGAATAGTATTAATCAAATATCTTTGTTTATGAAAAAAGATACGTCTGACAAACGCATTAAAGCCATTCAAAAAAAGTTACACGCTTATCCGGAAATAGCTCAGGTCAAACACATTAATCGAGCGGCGGCATTACAGGAATTCCAGGATAATTCAGGTTTTGGTGATGCACTAAAAGCCTTAAAAAACAATCCCTTGCCTGATTTATTGATAGTGTACCCCAGTTTGACGCATAGTGATCCGCAACAAATTAGTACGCTGTTAATTGAGCTAAAAAAAATCAAACAAGTCGACCTGGTACAGCTGGATATTCAATGGCTGCAGCGTCTTTATGCCATTATTAATATTGGTCAGAGGGGTGTGTTGATTATTGGCAGTCTGCTGGCATTAGCCGTATTGCTGATTATCGGCAATACTATACGGCTTGCTATTGAAAATCGACGCAGTGAAATTGTGGTAATGAAATTAATCGGCGGCACCGATAGTTTTATTCGCCGTCCATTTCTTTATACGGGTTTCTGGTATGGCTTGCTGGGCAGTTTAATTGCTGTACTGCTGGTAAATATTTCCCTCATTATCATCAATGATCCCCTGGCCCACCTATCATCCCTTTATGATAATAATTTATTTTCACTTGGCTTGATGGGGATTAAGATCAGCAGTACCTTACTACTTTCCGGCTGTCTGCTTGGGCTTCTTGGCGCACGAATCGCCGTTGGAAAACACCTTAAAGAAATTGAACCTAAATAATTGCTTTAGTGCCTAGGAGCTTGTCCTAGCAATATTGATTGTTCACGGCTCAATTATTCTATTGCTCTTTACCTGCAGCTTCTAACTTTTCTTTTTTTTCTTTATTTTTTGAGTAGAGATAAACAATCAAATTCTTTGATAAAAACATGACGGCCATAAAGCATAAGCCAATAAGAAAACCCAACCAGGGCTTTTCTTGTAGTATTGTAATAAACCAGAGTGAATTCCCCATAGCAGTATTCCTTTATATTTTTAACACAAATTATATTTGTTCTTATGTTAATGATCTTATTGTTTCGCTTCGGTAATAATAATCACATAAATCAATAATTTATTCCTATAAGCTGTTTATATTATTTTTTAAAGGCAGTTGCAATGAATTTAGTTAATTTTCGTATACTATTTGCTGTTATTTTTTTTACCATCATTTTCCTTTTACTTAGCGCTTGTGATAGTTCATCTGATGCAAAAAACAGCACAAAAGATCTCACACCTGAGCTAATTAGCCTTGCTGAAAGTGGTGATTTAAACAAACTTAATCAGCTGCTCTCTTTAGGTGAAAGCCCTGACATACAAGATAGTTGTCAATGGACACCACTTATGAAGGCGGCCCAGTACGGCCATATTGATATCGTCCAGGCACTGCTGAAAAGCGGTGCTCAGGTCGATCAAACCGATAAAGGCAGTTATACGGCACTTCTTCTGGCAGCTTCTCGAAATCATTCAGATATTGTGTCGCTATTACTTGAGCATGGTGCAAACATCAATCATCAGGAAAAAACAATGGGCTGGAGCGCTTTAATCTGGGCAGCTAAATTAAACTATAAATCCACTGTTGAGGTTTTATTAACCCATAAGGCTAATCGTCTATTAAAGGATTTTCAAGGCAATACAGCCCTCATATGGGCAAATAAAATACAATCTATTGAGCTCATTCATCTTCTTGAAGCGTCAGAAAAAACTGAATAATCAATATAACTAGTAACTATTCAATTTATATTACCATACTATTTTACTTGGTTATTATTTTCTGATATTCTTCTGTTTCTGATTTATTTATAAATGACACTAACTCAACATTATTTCCACATAATTAATCACGAAATAAGTTGAACTTTATTAAAAATTAGCACTCTATTACAAAGAGTGCTAAAATTTGCAACTGTTTTATATATTATGGCTGCAATCTCAATCAGTTAAGGCTTTCTTACAATAGATACACAAGCCCTTAACCAATAATGAATTTAAATTAAAATTGAGATAAACCCCGTAAAAAGGAAAATATTTATGACTACAAAATCTTTAGCTATACCATTAGCGGTACCGACAGGCAGCCTTGAGAGTTATATCAGCGCTGCTAATACGATCCCTATGCTTACTGCTGAAGAGGAATCTTCCCTGGGTCAACAAGTCAAGGATAGTGGTGACCTTGATGCGGCGCAACGTATGATTATGTCTCACCTGCGTTTTGTTGTGCATATTGCCCGTGGTTACCGTGGTTATGGTCTACCTCAGGGTGATTTGATTCAAGAAGGTAATATTGGCCTGATGAAAGCCGTTAAACGCTTTGATCCTGACAAAAAAGTACGTCTGGTCTCTTTTGCAGTACATTGGATTAAAGCCGAGATTCATGAATATATTCTGCGTAACTGGCGTATAGTTAAAATTGCCACTACCAAAGCACAACGTAAATTATTCTTTAATCTGCGCCGTAAGAAAAAACGTTTAGGCTGGTTTTCTGACGAAGAAGTCCATACCGTTGCTGAAGAACTGGGGGTAACCACTAAAGATGTCTTGCAGATGGAAGCACGTCTGACCTATCAGGATAATGCTTTTGATGGTTATGATGAGGAAGACAATGAAAATACACCTGTCATCCCGGCAAATTATTTAGAGTCCGCTGAGCCATCACCAGAACAATCTCTGATTACCTCTGACACTAAAAAGAATCAGTCTAACCTACTGCATTCTGCGTTAGCGACTTTGGATGATCGGAGCCGTGATATTGTTTCTCAGCGCTGGCTAAATGACGACAAGCAGACACTTCAGGAACTTGCAGGAAAGTATGATATTTCTGCTGAACGTGTCAGACAGCTGGAAAATAATGCCATGAAAAAGCTCAGAGCTTCTATGGTTGCCTAACTTTATAAGGATAACAGC
>WTAX01000464.1 GCA_013139395.1 Gammaproteobacteria bacterium
GCAGTTAAAATACCTGATACCACCCATCTGGAAATTGAAAAACAAAAAGAAAAGCAAGCCAATTCTGGAAAAGCAGTCTTCCAGATTGATTAAACGGAAATTGCCTACTACACTAACAAAAAATTTAATTTTTATTAGCATATCGCTGTGGAATTATAATTTAATTATCTTATAATCAACTGAAAAACTAATAATAAAATAATACTTAAAAGGAATTATAGCGGTGGCTTTTCTCAGAGTACAAATTGAAGATAATCAACATAAAGACTATGATCTGAAAGAGGGTCGCTCTTCTGTGGGACGCGCCTTAGACAATGATATTGTTATTGAACATCCTTCCGTGTCAAATAATCATGCCCGTCTTAATTTTAACCAAAATTACTTCTTAACTGATTTACGTAGTTCAAATGGTACGTTTCTTAATGGCAAGAAGATCCTTCATGCTAAATTAGCTGATGGCGATATGATTAATTTTGCTGGTATTACTGCCACTTTTTATACAAATAGCGATATTTAATATTCGTTTGAAGTAAGCTATTATTTAGACGAACCAACAAGACCGTTTTTCCGCATCACCTGGTAAATTTTTTTGCTGGTTTTTGCAATACGATGAATCTCCCCAAAATCAGGAAGTTCACCTTCTTTGAGTCGATACTCCCAGTCTTCTAATTCTGTATCCAGATAATCCAGTAGTTTTTGTGAACAGCCATTACATTTGCCTGAACACAAATTCGCTTCAGGCAAATCAAAGGGCATAGCCACTCGAACTTGCTGAATAAGCTGCTGCATTGCAATTGTTCTATCTGGTTTCATTAAAAAACTCACTAATCAGAATTAAGATAAGGCTGGATAAGCGCCTTAAATAACTCTGGTTGTTCAGCATGCAGCCAATGACCTGCTGATTTAATCATTGAAAATGAAGCTGAGGGAAATAATACTCGTGTCTGCTTTTTTGTCATTTTACTCAAATACTCTGATTGTCCTCCACCAACAAATAAAACCCGCTTATTGAATGGTGCAAGACTCTTCGTCTCAGGAAAGGCAATGAGTGTTGAAATTGACTGACTAATGACTTCAAGATTTAAACGCCACTGATACTTTCCCTCTGTAAACTGCAAGTTTTGTAATAAAAACTGACGCAAACTCCTGTCATGTATTAATTCAGATAAATAGTCATCTGCATGCTGGCGAGAGTTAAGTAAATGAAGAGGAACAGATTGAAAACCATTAAGCACATCTGAAAAATCATGTTCATAAGTCACTGGCGCAATATCCACCACAACTAATTTTTTGACTATTTCAGGATAAGTTAAGGCCAGCCACATGGCAACCTTTCCCCCCATACTATGGGCAATAATATTCACCGAGCTTAACTGAGTATGTTCAAGCTTATGCTGAATGAAACGCAGCACATCCTCAGCCATGTGCGGATAATCCATCACCTCAGCATGTGGAGACTGACCATGATTACGAAGATCAACAGAGTAGACCAGATGATCGTCTGATAAGGCTTTGGCAATAGGATGCCAGTTGCGATTACTGCCAAATAAACCATGCAGAATAATAACAGGTGTACTTGCTTCCAGAGCAGAAGCATCACCATACTGAGTCGCATGCAAATGCATAAGAATTAAAAAGTGCTATTTAACTGACAAGAAAGTCTGATTTTCGTTGCGCATAGGATTGAATAACATCCTCTAATTGCGTTGCGTCGTATTCACGTAAACCACTCAATAAGAGATTTTTTGCACCATGACCAATTTCTTCACCATCAGCTAGAATTGCAAACTCTAATCTTACTTCACCTTTTTTACCATTTTTCTTTAATGAAGAATTTTTTAATTCCAGCTCAATATTATTGCCGGATAATTTGTCTAAGCAAATTTCCATACTTTTATAAATGACCAGAGGACGAGATGGATTGATCATGACATTTTCATGCTCCATTAAGGGCACTAAAATATGAGGAAAAGTCTTGCTGGAAAATTGCACATACTTTTCTGATAGTGTCGAAATAAATTCAGCATCATTTGTCTTTTCACCCGAAGTGATAATATCCATATAATTTTTTTCATTACTATCCTGAAGACTAAACGTGTCAGAAATTTCATCGGGAGAAATTAAACTTGTCGTATCAACCACCATCCCGGCAAACTCAAATTTCATTTCCTGACTAATGCCGTATTGAGCAAGAAAAACAGAAAATAACAAATCACCGGGAACACAAAAACGCTTAGCATCCTCATCATGGATCGGATTAAAATCACCCGCGACTCCCTTAGCAAAAGAACTTGCCTGATGCCGGGTAAAACTAAGGAGTCCATCATTACGATTAAAATATTGTGTTATATTCATTGTGTTTAGAGTCTCATACGCTTAAAAATTCATTCAGCCAGACAGTTTATCATTAAAGAGACGTTATTTATATAAGCGCTTTTCATACAAGTGATTCATGGTCAGAATAAAAGCCAGAGCTTTCTTTTCAAGGTCTTCATCATGTTCAACAGGAAGCATTTTTTGCTCTTGATAGACAAATGTTAATGCCTCTTTTTCAGGCCTTAATACAGCAACCTTATTTCCTATTCGAAGGGCATAA
>WTAX01000429.1 GCA_013139395.1 Gammaproteobacteria bacterium
TGGCTGAGATACGCGCAAGCAGAATAACCTGTTTAAATTTAGCCAGACTCATTTGCGGCATCATACCCATGCTGGCATCTAATTTAACTTCCAGTGGTAATTCTCCTGCCTTATGACGCACAATCGCCAGCGGCATACGCGGGCCTTGTGCTGCACGAGCATAAACAAACAGAGTATGCTCAGCATTCAGAGCTTTCTGTAATTCCGGATCAAGGCTCACTGATATTGTAATACTCTGTTGCGCTTGTTCCGATGACCATGCAGAGTTTAATAACATCAATGAAAGAACAATACTGGACAAAATAACCTTTATAAAACGGGGACTTACACTGTTCATAACTTATCGATATCCTTTATTATTTAATTTAATAATTTATTCGTAATTTATTTTAGCTTAATACTTGACTAATTCACTAAGGTATTCTAAGTTTATTATAGAGCTTATTTTAAATTTTTCATAGGAGAAATTATCATGATGCAGCATCGAATAAGTACAACTGATCCCATTTCATTAAATGAAGTCAATAATCTGGAAGGAAAGCCCTATGTTGTTGAGGGAAATCATTATAATGATCTGACCATTTATTTTGAAAATGAAGAAAATCGACAAGCATATGAAGATATTCCAGTTGAATGTCCTGCAAAAGACTTCGATCACGATATTGGCAATAATATCGATGAAGGCTATGACGAGGGATAAGAAGCATAGTAAAGCTTAGGAAAATAATATGGAATGTGCAAAAGCCACTGATGCTCAGCTATCGGAGTTCTTCCTGGCAAACCCGCTTTGGTCTCTATATGACGACAAGCTTCATCGTGAGTTTATCTTTAGTGATTTTGTCAGTGCATTTGGATTCATGAGTCAGGTTGCTCTAATAGCTGAACGTTCTAATCATCACCCTGAATGGTCAAATGTTTATAAAAAAGTAATCATCAATTTGACCTCACATGAAGCAGGAGGTATCAGCAACAAAGACTTTACGTTAGCAAATGAGATTAACAACATAGTTAAACTCAATTTATTCTAACCTTATCAAGGAGAAATCATTATGTATCGCCGATTATTTTTTCTCTTTCCTGATAGAAAAGATGCTAAGAAAGCAGTTGAAAACCTTATTCAGGAAAATATCAGTATCAAACAAATGCACGCACTTGCGAAACCGGGGATTAATCTGGAAGGATTACCAGTCTGTGCCCCTAATCAACGCCGTGATATGCATACAAAAATAGAAAATACCTTATGGAATTTAAATTTAAGTTTATTTTTTGTTGCCCTGTTTATTCTGGTAATGTCATTTATATCCAGTAATTATTTTGTTATGTTCGGCTCATTAGTTGTTATGATTGCAACTTATTGGACTGGTTATCATTATCTAACCAAGCCCACTATTCATTTAAGCGGATTTCATGCTGCATTTCAACATAATGAAATTCTATTAATGGTTGATATACCAAAGGATCAGGTAAGCCGGGTTGAACATATAATAAGCCATAAAAATCCATCGGCTTCAGAAGAAGGCATTAGCTGGACACCTTCTGACTTAAGCATGAATGTTTAATTAGCCTTTCTTATAGCTATCACGCAGGAGTATTTATTACTCCTGTAAAGATATCATTCTAATGTACTGAACCCATGGAATGATCATGAATACTATTGACTGAAATTCCGGCAAGTTGGGTAACACTATTAATTGGCCCGTCAGGGAACAGGGAGTAGAGATACTTTAAGCCACCCTGCTTTGCATATTTTCCCTTGAGAGCTTTACTATAATCACCAATTTTCAGTTCTTCATCCTCATGGTAATCATAGAAATTTTTTACAAACTTAATGGCATCCCAGTGTTCATCAGTTAAATTAAGCCCTAATTTTTTAGCCCGTTGTTCAACTTCATCTCTGTCAAAGCTGATAGTACGAACCATATTGACTGTATCATACATTTTGATTCCCCTTTTACTTCGATTACTCAAAATAACCCAGATCATTAATAAAAAGGTATCAAAAAAATACCTTAGTAATTTAGTATGGATTTTATTTAAGTATAGTAAAGGCTTTTATAAAAGCAAATTTAATAAGACGTTATAGAGGAAAAAAAACGACATCATGAGTCAAAGTCACATTGAATGATGACAAATTTTATAATTTAAATGATTGCAGGGATATTAACTGAGAAAAAACAGGGAGGAGAAATATTTAATAACTTAACAACTTAACAACTTAATAACTTAATAACTTATTCTGGCAGATCATAAAATAAAGCCTGCCAGAACAAATTAAAAAGAACTGCTAAATTACTTAGCAGCTGGTGCTACTGGAGCTGCTGGAGCTTGTACTGGTGCTTGCATAGGAGCAGGACCATAGTAAGGACGACCATAACCATAACCAGAAGGTGTATTCTGGTAAGAATTGTAACCATTACCACGGTAATCCATGTTGTTATAACCATTGTAGTTGCTGTTACCACTTCCATAAGCTGAACCACGAGTGTTACCTTTACCACGGCCGCGGCCACGAGCTTTAATAGTCACTTCAAAGTCGCCATCAGCATCCATATCACCAGAACCGTCGCCCCAACCATTACCATAACCATTGCCATAAGCATTGTTATTCATGTTGTTATAGCCCTGGCCATTCCAGTTAGTGTTGCTGTTTCCGTCATCCCAGAATGCACTAGCTGTCATTGAAAGGGTTGTTGCACTTACGATTGCTGCTGCAATTAATAATTTTTTCATTTTAAACTCTCCAATTTAATAATAATAATTTGTTATGTGTTTGTGCCATCTTTTATAGCGATAGCAAGAAGCTTAATTAAGCTTCAGTTCGAACTGATAAAAACAATGCGTTTAAAAATGCTCTGTTTTTTCAAGTTCTTTTATTAGTTTCGGTTAGTATATAACGTGCCTCGAATATTAGCAAGTATTAATATTGATTTTTTTTAATATTCTTTGAAATTTGTTTGTTTTATTTCATAAGAGCGTCTGTTTATCACTTAAAATGGCACGGGATATTGATGCATAACTGAGCTGATATCATCTAAAACAGCATCCGACAAACTATTTTCAAAGGCAATAATGTCTTCTTTTAATTGAGTTACACTTGTCGCACCAATAATTGTTGAACTAACACCATCCACCTGTTTACACCAGGATAAAGCAAGCTGTGCAGG
>WTAX01000173.1 GCA_013139395.1 Gammaproteobacteria bacterium
TCAATTAATTCTAATTGTCCCACTGCAGCTGAGTTTTCATTATTGAGTTCTTCTGCTTGCTCAGTGGTTTCTAATTTCACTTGAGCAGTGACTTTTTCAACCGTCTTTTCTACTGTTTTTTCTATAAGAACTGGATTTGGCTGTTCAACTAATTTTTCTTCTTTAGTTTTTGCATCAACAAGAAGTTTTTCGGGAGGTAATTCTAATGGCAGTAAATCAATTTTTTCTTGTGTTGAGCCCTTATCGGATTGATCAAATACTGAATTAATAGTCATTATTGCAACCACTAGAATCCCAATCACAGCCATTGGTATCACAAATTTGGGCAAACCTGATTCTGAGACAGAGTTGTCATCAGCAAATACTTTTTTATTATCACCTAGGTCATTATCATCTGAGTCCTCTTCAGCAAACAACGTATCTGATGACTGCTCACCCATCTGCTCAATTTCTTCAAACTTTTCAGTCAGGCGATTAAGTTGCGCTGCAGCGCGATCACTTCGATGCTCAGAAAAATCCTCTTCATCAAGTGCGTCCAGTAAATTATCAGCCTGCTGCGTATTTAATTCATCTGCCTGATTTTTACTGACCGATTCAGGACTGACATCCAGGTTAAAATGCTTTTCAGGCTCAATATAATTATCCGCTTTACCGCTGGACGCTAAAAATTTATCTGCAAAATAATCTATTTTTTGGGGAATACCATCTGAATCACTATAAATACTGTCAATAATGCGGGGAGTAAACGGCGTTTCCCGATCAAAACCAGCAACGGCCATTTTATGCCTTACATAACCCGAAACACCTTCTTTATCCAGTTTACTCAAGGATACTATATGGACAATATCTCTAAAATCCTTGAGTTCAGGACTTTGTAGAAAATCAGTTACTTGCGTCGTAGCAAATAAAACAATATTGATATAAGGTTCTTCATTTTGCTTTTGCTGAGAGAGCTGTATAAGGAAGCGTAAAGAGTCTATAGAAAGTGCTTCAGCACTGTCAACAAACAGTACGGGTTTAAATCCAAGCTGATTTATTTCTGTCAGTTGTGTTTCTAAAGCCTCAAGCAAGTCAACATGCTCATCATTAATTGCACCAAATGCATCTAATATGGTTTGTATTAATGTGAGTGTATCGTACTGTTGTGCATCGGTTATTTTTGCAACTCGCCAATTATTATCAATTCGATTTGCAAGAGCTTCCAGAAAAAGACTTTTGCCCATCCCGGACTCACCGATAATGACTTGAAAATTACTTGAATATTCAATCAGATGTTCAGTTGACTCTAATATTTGAGCACGGTTTTGATCCGCATAGAAATAACGCTGATCAATGTTGTTACTGAAAGGATTTTCTCTTAAACCCAGTCGATCCAATTGTGACACGTGTCGCTCCCTACTTATTAAAAAGGTATTTCTCAATTAAGACAATAACCAGTGTATGCCATACTTAATAGTGACAAAAATTTGTGTAAACTAAATTTATCCTGTAGCAAAGGCTTCTAGTGTCTGCTTAAGTTTGTCTATATCAAAATCTGCGCTAATAAAGCTGCTGCCCAGTGCGTTGAGTAAAATGAGATGTAGTTGTCCATCAAGTACTTTTTTATCACCAGCCATCAATTCTATGAATTTTTCTACAGAGATCCTTACATCATTAATAATGGGTAGCTGAGTGGGTAAATTCGCCGCTTTGATAAGTTCAATAATTTGTTGCTGCACTGGCGTATCAATCCAGCCATGTCTGACAGAGAGATCCACCGCCATAACCATGCCAATTGCGATAGCCTCACCATGCAGACAATTGCCATAACCCAGACCAGTTTCTATCGCATGACCAAAAGTATGACCAAGATTGAGCAAGGCTCGTTGTCCTGCTTCTTTTTCATCTGCTGCAACGACATCAGCCTTATCCTGGCAGGAAAATTCAATAGCATATTCCAGCGCCTCAGAGTTACGCTGCTTTAATGCGGGCATATTATTACTAAGCCACACAAAAAATTCCTGACTATTGATCAGTGCATATTTAATGACTTCAGCTAAACCCGCACTCAATTGTCTATCATCAAGTGTATTTAACGTATTGGTATCAGCAAGCACACATTGAGGTTGATGAAAAGCACCTATCATATTTTTACCCAGAGGATGATTGACTCCGGTTTTTCCTCCCACAGAGGAATCAACTTGTGCCAGCAAGGTAGTAGGAATTTGAATAAAGTTAACGCCTCGACGATAAATTGCCGCCGCAAAACCAGTCATATCACCTATTACGCCACCACCCAGTGCAACCAGCGTGACACGGCGATCGAACTGCTTTTCCATCAAGCGGTCAATAATCGGCAAAAGTCCATCATAAGTTTTATAAACTTCGCCATCAGGTAAAATTACTGTCTCACACTGATAGTCTGAAAAAAGGCCTAAAACCTTATCCAGATAAAGTGGGGCAACAGTTTCATTACTGACTATAACAACTTGCTTGCCGCTCACATAGGGTGATATTAATGCTTTATCATTTAATATATCCTGACCGATAAAAATTGGATAACTGCGCTCGTCTAAATCAACATTTAATGTA
>WTAX01000400.1 GCA_013139395.1 Gammaproteobacteria bacterium
TTTTCTGTCATTGCGACACAGAAGTCTGGAGAATCTGTTTGCACTATGGGCATGGATTACGTTTTTCATTCTGGCACCAATTACCTGGTTCACAGTGATTTTATTACCGGTCTATTCCTGGCGCAGAGGTTTTATTCGTAAAGTGATACAGCTGTTTAGTTTAATGACAGGTACGCCTTTGCGGGTTTATGGAATGCAAAATCTGCCGCCTGACAAAACCGCCATATTCGTCTGCAATCATGCCAGTTATCTGGATGGTATTTTGCTTATGGCAGCTCTGCCGGATTCATTCAGCTTTGTGGCCAAAAAAGAACTGGAAAAAAATCTTATCTCCCGATTGTTTCTACAACGCATTGGCAGCATTTTTGTTGAGCGATTCGATATCCAGCGTGGCGCAGCCGATGCAAATGTACTTCAGGAGCAGGTGAAAAAGGGGTATTCACTGGTTATTTTCCCTGAAGGTACCTTTACCCGAATAACCGGCTTACGTCCTTTCCGCATGGGTGCTTTTACTACCGCAGTACAAGCAAAGAAACCGGTCATTCCACTGACGCTTCGCGGCACCCGTTCTATTCTTGGCGCAGCGAGCTGGTATCCTCGGCGAGGTACCGTAAGCATAAATATAAGTGAGCCTATTTATCCTCATGACTCAGGATGGAATGAGGCAATCCGCTTACGTGATGAAGCCAGACTAGAAATTCTAAAACATTACAATGAACCCGATCTGGCACAATAAGATACTGTCAACATATTTCCAGTAATGCTGGGAATAAGTTGACAGCAGCAAGATTAATGTCTAGGTTTAAAGTATGTTAGACAGGAGTGTAGCTGATGCATTATTTCCTTAATAAGCTAAACAAACACACAATCAGAGCATGCCTGACTCTTCTTGTTTTGTCCTGTCTATTATTAGTGTCTTATCCCGCCCAGGTATCAGCATCTTCACAGGAGGATTTGAATTATATGCAAAAACGCCAGCACATGGTTCGGCTAATTGAAGATGATGTCAGACGTACCAGTGTCTATCTTGATAAAGAAGCACTCGATCCAAAAGTCATGCAAGCTATGAGCACGGTTCCCCGACACAAGTTTGTCCCCGAAAACAGGTGGGATGATGCCTACCAGAATAATCCCCTGCCCATAGGACATGGTCAGACAATTTCTCAACCCTATATAGTCGCCATTATGACCGACTTGCTAAAATTGTCTGAGCATGACAAGGTACTGGAAATCGGTACCGGCTCCGGTTACCAGGCAGCCATCCTGGCCAAACTGGTCGACCAGGTTTACAGCATCGAAATCATTAAGCCGCTGGGCCTTCAGGCTGCCCGGTTATTCAAGCAGCTGGATTATAAAAACATCAGCTCAAAAGTCGGTGACGGCTATTATGGCTGGGAAGAACATGCACCCTTTGATGCCATCATAGTGACCGCAGCTGCCAGCCATATTCCACATCCCCTGATTAAGCAATTAAAACCCGGCGGACATATGATGATCCCTGTGGGCAGCCATTTTATTACCCAGCAGCTGTTATTGGTTACTAAAGCCGAAGATGGGCATATCACTACCAAACAGATACTACCTGTTCGCTTTGTGCCTCTAACAGGTGACCATTAAGAACAAATCACACTGCCGGTGAAGGATTAATATGTCTCAACGTATCCCTTTATTTTCCATCAGTCTGCTGTCTGCAACAGCACTGGGTTATGAAGTATTATTAATGAGACTGTTTTCCATCATTCAATGGCATCATTTTGCTTATATGATCATCTCTCTGGCTTTACTGGGCTATGGTATCAGCGGCACCCTGATCGCTCTTTTTCAAAAACAGCTGTTAAAACACTTTAATTTTGCTTATCCCGGTTTGCTGATCCTGTTCAGTTTGTCCTCTTTGAGTTGTTATCTGATGGTACAGCAGATCCCTTTTAATGCTGAAGAGATCTTCTGGGATCCACATCAGTTGGTTTACCTGTTAAGTATCTTTTTATTACTGAGTATTCCGTTTATTTTTGCTGCCAGTGCCATTTGTCTGGCCCTGGCACAATATCCTGACTACATCTCACGCATTTACGGCATGGATCTTCTGGGTGCCGGAGCTGGCAGTTTTGCTATCGTCTTATTATTGTTTCTTGTTTTCCCGATGACAGCACTGATACTCATTGCTTTACTGGGCTTGTTCTCGGCATTGGTCGCTGCAAGAGAATTAAACCTTAAGCAGCGCTGGCTAACTCCCGGCATCATTATTGCCGGCTGTATTATTTTTTTCACCGGTGTGAGCAGCACACTCAATATTTCACCTTATAAAGAACTAAGCCAGATTTTACGCATTAACGGAACACAGATCATCAGGCAGAATTCGAGTCCTCTGGGCTTACTCAGTATCGTTGAAAGTCCTGTTGTACCGTTACGCCATGTACCAGGCTTGAGCCTCAATAACTTACAGGAACCTCTGGCGCAATTGGGACTTTTTACTGATGCCGGGGGGATGACAGCCATTACCCGTTATCCACGACAGACCGGAGAACTGGCTTATCTTGATCAGTTGACCTCTGCCCTGCCTTATCACCTGAATAACATTCAACGCTTATTGGTTGTCGGTGCAGGAGGTGGTTCAGATATTTTGCAGGCACAGTATCATCAGGTAGATAATATTGACGCCGTAGAGATTAATGCTCAGGTCGTAGACTTGCTTAAGAATGAGTTTGCCGAATACAGCGGCAAGCTATATCAACAACAGAATATCAAGGTTCATATTGATGATGTACGTGGTTTTCTATCTACCATCGGCACAGACAAAAAGACTCAATTTGATCTTATCCAGATATCCTTAATGGATTCATTTAGCGCATCAGCAAGTGGTCTTTATGCATTGCACGAAAGTTATCTCTATACTCAGGAAGCCTTGCAGAACTATATTGAACATCTTTCAGCTGATGGCTACCTGGCAATAAGCCGTTGGGTAAAAACACCCCCAAGAGACGCTTTAAAGATGTTTGCCACTGCCATCAAAGCGCTTCAACAACTCGATAAAAAAAACATTAATCAACATCTGCTGTTAATCAGGAGCTGGCAAATTAGTACTCTGCTAATAAAAAACAGTGCTTTTACTGAAAATGAAATTACTGCTGTGAAATCATTTTGTCAGCAACGTTCCTTTGATATTGCCTGGTATCCCGGCATAAGCAAAAACGAAGTGAATCGATTTAATATTTTTAATCAGGCCTATTTTTATCAGGGCGCTGGGGCTTTACTGGGTGAGCATGCCGAACAGTTTTTACAGGAATATAAATATTACCTCTATCCTGCTACGGATGATCAACCTTTTTTTCATCATTTTTTTAAATGGTCTGTGTTACCCGAACTGCTCAGCTTGCGAGGTCAGGGTGGAGTCTTATTGATGGAAATGGGTTATCTGATTCTGATAGCAACTCTGTTATTGGCCATCGCTGCAAGTATTGTACTGATTTTATTACCACTGCTGGCCTATCGAAAAACTCAATCTGTAAGTTCTGCAAATGGCAGCTCACATAACAGTTCTCCAATCAATCGCAGCAAACTGTTCCTGTATTTTTTTATGATCGGGCTGGCATTCCTGTTTATTGAAATTGCCTTTATGCAGAAATTTATTCTCTTTTTACATCATCCTATTTACTCAATAAGCATTGTGCTGGCAGCCTTTTTGATCAACGCAGGAATTGGCAGTACCTGGTCCAGATATCTGGTGAAAAATTATTCCTACCAAAAAGTGATGAAATGGGCCATTTCCGGGATTATAGTCCTCAGTCTGTTATACATAGTGATTTTAAATCCACTATTTTCCTGGCTGATTGCACTACCCATAGTCTTTAAAATCGTTTTAAGCCTGATTTTAATTGCCCCGCTGGCCATCTGTATGGGTATGCCGTTTCCATTGGCATTATCCACACTGGGGGATAACACAGATGGGCAAGGTCAGGCTTATATCCCATGGGCATGGGGGGTAAATGGCTGCGCTTCTGTCATCAGCGCTGTATTGGCGAGCATACTGGCAATCCATTTAGGTTTTACCGTAGTCATTCTGATCGCAATAAGTTTATATTACTTCTGTTTGTTATTGTTTCCCGGGATCTGTATCAGTCAATAAATTTAATATTTTGTAGTGACCAGATCACCTAATTCACGGTGAATTTCATCAGGATCAGTCGAATTCAATTCAAGTAAACGTCTGAGAGTAGTTAAACTATCAATGTCAATATCAACCCACTCAAGCCCATAATGATTAGCCTCTGAATGAATGAGTTTTGCCTGCATACTGATAATCACTTCTTCACTCAATATAAGAGTGAGTGAATACAAAACATTTTTATTGATAGCAAAGTTCTCAGGCGGTTCAATAAGTAAACCTTTAAGGGAAATATCCAGCAAACCACATTCAACATTCTGTTCATCGAATAAAATATGTACACTTGAAATAAAAGGAACTCTGCAAAAATGGCGTTTTTCATTAGTTGAGGTTAAATTTGTCATACACAATCCACCAGATTATTGTTATTCACAACTTAAGTGTAGAAGCCAAATTTAAAATAAACAACAAACACAAGATTGAAAAGAAACATTAAATTTTTTATTCTTACTTAAATTTCATTACAATATAAACTCACATAACAAAACTGAGATTAAACATGTTTGAGAAATTATTTGAAAATAGCTTATGGGCATCACGTTTTATCGTTCTTCTTGCTGTTTTTTTTGGTCTAATCGGGGCTGTTATACTCTTTATTGTGGCCAGTGTTGATATCTATGAAACATCAGCCTATGTCATTACAACATACCTGAATCATGCCCACCCCGAACACTTTCACGAAAATGTTGTCGGCGGCATTATTGGTGCTGTTGATTTTTATCTGATTGGTGTCGTCATGTTACTTTTTTCTTTTGGGCTGTATGAGTTATTTATTTCTGATATTGATGCCGCAAAAGATGAAGAAGGAAAAGACAGTAAAATATTAGCGATTCACACACTTGATCAGCTCAAAGATAAAATTTCAAAAGTTATTGTGATGGTTTTAGTCGTAGGATTTTTTCAGAAAGTGGCTCAAACAGAATATAATGGCGCATTAGATATGTTCTATTTTGCCCTGTCCATCACTGCTGTTTCTGTCGGTCTTTTCTTTTTAGGAAAAGTGGGAAAACATTGATAGAAAGAAGGAAAATAAGCCGATAGACAATAACCATTCTCATTAACATAACAGAATAATTAGCATTTCCTGATATTAGTCATAAAGTCATAAATTTATACCTGTTTTTCATGGAAAAAATTTGAAAAAAAAGGTATCCTCCACGGTTGTTCATTAGCTCAGCCAATTTGTGTCATTTTAATTGCTCAGCTAAATAAATAGAACGCTACATTCGCATAAGGGATTTTTGATTATTCTTAACTATTATCTTAACGAATAATCAAAAATCCCTTCAAACTCAATCCGCTCCGTGGAGGAAATTCGATGTCGGATATAGTTGCAACCAACGAGACCATATTGGTCGTAGGTGGCGGTATCAGTGGTATCAGTGCTGCATTAGAAGCTGCCGAAGCAGGCAA
>WTAX01000356.1 GCA_013139395.1 Gammaproteobacteria bacterium
TGGCATCGAGTTTACCGCTACGACCCAGCTCCATCATCTGTTCAAGGTTTTGAATATTGCCGCCACTCATATCGGCTGAGGTGCGTGCACCATGAACCGATTTAGCAATGCTATAAAACTCCAGCAACAATCGACGGATGTCATCCGGACTGGAAATAACCAGTTTGAATTCTTTATTGTGGATACGTGATAGTTCCGTTTCCCAGTCACGCTCAAAAGGCTGCGCAGTTGCCATCGTTATAGTACTGCCATCAACCTTTATCGGTAACACATTATACCTGGCCGCATAGGCGTATGACATCACGTCGGTCACTTCAGACACTTCCACTTTTAATGGATCAATACGTACAAAAGGTAAACCAACACGCAACGCAAACCACTTTGTTAATGTCTCCAGCGTCAGCAACTGTTGCGTTTCAGGATTAACCCAATTTCGTTCAGCAATAATTTCCAGCGGATTTTTTTTCTTATACGCAGCACCCACAGCCAGAGTACGCAGCATATGTGCGTTTTCAATATTCACCATCTCATCTTCTTCAAGCCATTTTAAAATATCATGAACTTCAAGATGCTGATTCTGTTTTGTATTGTTATTAAACACGGCATTCATTACTTTACATACTCACTCTGGTATCACTTATTGTGTTGGCCAAATTTCAAAACACCCTTTTTGACTATCTGGCAGATAAGCTATTGGTAAATCTATTACTTCAATAGTAGACACTTTTGCATATTTCGGTCCGATTTTCAGCCATTTAATTAATACTTGAATAACCGCATCTTCGCCTGCAACCAGCACTTCAACGCGTCCATCACGACAATTTCTGACGCCACCTTTCAAGTTTAATTCATTGGCTTTTTGTCTGGTGCTATCTCTAAAAAACACACCTTGTACAAGACCACTAACAAAAATTTGTTTACACGTATCCATATCAGCCCGGAGATCTCACAGAAAAGCTAAAAATTTAACTTAACATTAAGAATTATTATAAAAAATAGCAAAGCCATCTAATCAATTTATCAACGTTTACTAAGCCGCATATCAGCGATACTACGCTGAATAGTTACCGTTCGGCTTAGCAAATATCTGCCGCACTTTTTGTGCCAGCTCCACCTGACTATAAGGTTTGGCTAACAGGTTAGCGCTAAAGCGCTTATGATTTTCGCTGCTTGTAATCTTCTCAGTATAGCCTGATGCAAGTAGTACCTTAAGTTCGGGATGATCAGCCGTTACCCGTTCGGCCAGTTCATAACCATTTATGCCACCTGGCATAATTACATCGCTGATCATCAGATCAATATTTACTTCCCTGGTTAGTACATCCAGTGCCTGCTGACCATTACCAGCCGTCAATACCCGGTAACCCAGGTCTAATAACGACTCCTCAGCCAGATCCAGTAAAGCCTCTTCGTCGTCAACCACCAGGATAGTTTCATTGCCTTCAGGCAACATGCTCTTTGATTCTTTAGTGGAGGCATCTGCTATCTGCATAACTTCATTTGATCTTGGCAGGTAAAACCGGAATGTCGTGCCGATACCCTGTTCAGACTCGACATTGATATGACCTTTAGAGCGCTGGATAAAACCAAATACCATGGCCAATCCCAACCCGGTACCCTTGCCCTGCTCCTTGGTGGTATAGAAGGGTTCGAAAATATGTTCCAGCTGCTCCGCTGTCATGCCTTCACCACAGTCACTGACTTTTAATTGCACGTAATCACCCGGTTCAATGTCGGGGTTATTTTCGCAATACTTATCATCAAGAGTGGTATTAGCCGTCTCAATGCTTAGCCAACCACTACCAGACAGGGCATCACGAGCATTGATCACCAGGTTGAGCAAGCTGTCTTCAAAATCCCCCGGGGCGATCTCGGTTGTCCACAGTTCCCTGGCCAGATGCCATTCTATTTCTACCTGCGGAGTGACTGAGTGGGCAATCAGGTTGCCCATTTCTTCAATCAGCTGATTTAGATTGGTTATCGTTACATTTTCGGCCTGATGACGTGAGAAGCTGAGCAGTTGCCTGGTCAGCTCGGCAGCTCGCATAGTGGATTTGTGGATATTCTGAACCCGCTGCCGGGTCTTTTCATCATCCGGAATCTGCTTTTTGAGCAGCTCCAGATTACCCAGGATGATGTTGAGAATATTATTGAAGTCATGGGCGATGCCGCCAGTGAGCTGGCCTAATGCATCCATTTTCTGGGAACGTCGCAAAGCCTGTTCAGACTGTATGCGTTCTGTAATGTCCGTTCGAATGGCGATATAACTCCGTGGTGTATTGTCCTTGCCCATAAACGGCACGATAGTGGTATCGACCCAGTAGAAATGACCATCCTTTGCTTTGTTGCGCACAACATCATGCCATACCTGACCACTGTTAAGTACACGATACATTTCCTGCCATTCGGCATTGTCTTTTTCACCCGAATTTAGCAAGCGGTGATTCTGCCCAATGAGTTCATCTTCAGAATAACCACTAAGTTTACAGAAGCGGTCATTGGCATAGGTAATGGTTCCTTCCACATCGGTAATGGCGACGATGGCATGCTGATCAAGGGCAAATTTCTGCTCGGCCAGTTCATCCAGTGCCTGTGATAATTGCTGTTCTTCTTTACGTGAAACTCGCGTCAGCATAATAACAATCGCTATGGTTCCTATAACAAGTAACAGTCCGCCAAGTAATATATAAACGTGAGTGTTAGTTTCAAACTCCCTGTCCATGATTTTGATAAATTCGACGGAGTTTTTATTATATTCATCGATGATGAGACTAAGTTGTTCAAGTACTTTATTCTGACCGGGGATAGCATGGCTGAATAATAGACTTATCGCCTGTTCACGCTTCTCTTCGGTAAACAGCTCGGCAACCTTGTTTTGCTTTGGTGCATTAACTGCTACCGTCTTTCTTACACGCTCCAATAACATAAACTCTTTTTCTGTTAATGGTTGTGAGTAAATTTTCTCCCGAGCCGTAATAAAAATTCGAGCCTGCTCAGCAAATCGCTGGCTCAAATCATCCAGTTCGAAGACATCCTCTTCAGCGGCCATTTCCAGTAAAATCACTGAGCGTACACGTGACGCTGAAAACATAGAAGCCAGCAAAACCCGTTTTAACTGCTGGTCTCTGAGAACTTTTGTTGTAGTGCCATGAACTTTCCTGGCATCACTATAGCTATTAAAAACAAGGTAACCGGCAGCAAGTAATACGCTGAGAATAACAAGCATCAGGCTGAGTTTACCCGTGTTCAATATACGGCGTTGCTTAGAGCTGTCTGTATTCACCATTCTCATAACAGGGCCTCATTCATATTGTCACGTGAATTCAATTTGCCTCGCACAGTCAAAAATATAAAAAATTTTCACCACAGAGGTCGCTCTTTAGTGAAATTTTTTTGTTTGTATTAACAAGACGTGTAAAAAGGATACCCTGTATTCAAGATTGTCTGTAGCATGGATGCTACAGTCAAGCCTACATGGAGGGCAGATATTTGCTCCTGCAATATCTGCACTTCCTACATCCGTGTA
>WTAX01000269.1 GCA_013139395.1 Gammaproteobacteria bacterium
TCAGCAGATGAACAAGATGATGAGCTATTAAAAAAGACCTCTGCTCAGGTATTAAAAATGCAATTTTTAAATCGTCTTCAGGAAGAATGTCTGAACAAAGAAGAAGATTTGGCTGACCAGCTTTAAATGTACCTTAACCTTTAAACCTAATGATTTTTATAACGACAACCACAAGATAGTATCAATATATGGCTTTATTACAAATTTCAGAACCTGGACAAACAACCGCACCTCATCAGCATAAGCTGGCGATAGGTATTGATCTGGGCACCACTAATTCATTGGTTGCCAGCCTGAAAAGCGGTATGGCAGAAACCATTGCTGACGAAGATGGTCATCATTTACTACCTTCTGTGGTACAGTTTTTGGGTAAAAATAATAGTTTATATCAAACAGATGTCGGTCATCAGGCTCAGAAAAACGCGTCTAGAGATCCCTTAAATACCATTATCTCAGTGAAGCGTTATATGGGACGTGGACTGGAAGATATTAAAAAACATTCAATTTATAATTTTGTTACTGAAGAGGACTCTGTCGTTCCTCGAATTCGTACCATTGCCGGAGATGTGAGTGCTGTTGAAGTTTCAGCGGAAATTCTTAAAAAACTCAAACAGCGCGCAGTTGATGCCTTAGGCGGCGACCTTACTGGTGCAGTGATTACCGTGCCTGCTTATTTTGATGATGCACAGCGTCAGGCAACTAAAGATGCCGCCAAATTAGCCGGCTTAAACGTGTTGCGCTTAATTAATGAGCCAACCGCAGCAGCCGTTGCCTATGGACTTGATAGCGGCAGTGAAGGTATTCATGTCATCTATGATTTAGGAGGAGGGACATTTGATATCTCTATTCTTAAACTCACTAAAGGCGTCTTTGAAGTACTTGCCACTGCAGGTGATTCTGCTTTGGGTGGTGATGATTTAGATCATGCTATTACCGACTGGATTCTGGCAGAAGCTCAAATTAATGATCCGGATGCCGCCTTATTACGTACCATACTGGATGCCGCCAGACAGGCAAAAGAAACACTTAGTGAGCAAGATAGTGCGTCTTTAGCCGTTGAATTGCCTGATGGCAGTATTTGGGAAAATAAATTATCCCTACAGCAATTTGAAAAATTAATTAAGCCGCTGATCAGAAAAACACTGGTTCCATGTCGTCGGACTTTACGCGATGCGAATATAGAAACAGATGATATTCAGGGTGTCGTCATGGTAGGTGGTTCTACCCGTGTGCCGTTAGTGCGTCAGATGGTGGGAGAATTTTTTGCAACTGAGCCATTAGTCAATATCGATCCGGATAAAGTGGTCGCTATTGGTGCCGCTCGTCAGGCTGATGTTCTGGTGGGTAACAAATCAGATGAAGACATGCTGTTACTTGATGTAACACCATTATCTCTGGGACTGGAAACAATGGGAGGACTGTCCGAAAAAGTTATTCACCGCAACACGACTATTCCCGTTTCCCGTGCTCAGGACTTTACTACATTTAAAGATGGCCAGACAGCCATGGCGATTCATGTTGTTCAGGGTGAACGTGAATTGATCAGTGATTGCCGCTCATTAGCTCGTTTTGAATTAAGAGGCATTCCGCCGATGGTTGCCGGAGCAGCCAGAATTCGCGTCACCTTTCAAATAGATGCTGATGGTTTATTATCGGTCTCAGCGAGAGAAGAAACCTCGGGCGTTGAAAGCCGCATTCAGGTTAAACCGTCTTATGGTCTCAGTGATGGTGAGATTGAAAGCATGTTAAAAGACTCTTTCAGCTATGCACAAGATGATATTGATGCACGTAAATTAAGAGAAGAACAAGTTGAAGCTGGGCGCGTGGTGGAAGCATTGCAAGCAGCCCTGGTTGAAGATGGTGAAGCCTTGCTTGCAGCTGATGAGCGCTCAGCGATTCGTCAGGCAATTGATGAATTAATCGAAATCAGCAAAGGTTCTGAACAGCGTGCGATTAAATTAAAAATTGAATCGGTTGATAAAATAAGTGCAGAATTTGCACAACGTCGTATGGATGCCAGTATTAATAAGGCATTGGCGGGGAAAAAAGTAAATGAACTTAATCAATAAGTTAAAGAGTAAAGGCTAGAAAATGACTAAATTAATCTTTTTACCTCATGAAGAAATTTGCCCGGAAGGTGCAGTAATTGAAGTAGAACCCGGCATTACCATCTGTGATGCTGCTATTGAAAATGATATTGAAATTGAACATGCCTGTGAAAAATCCTGTGCCTGTACCACCTGTCATGTGATTGTTCGGGAAGGCTTTGATTCACTCGAAGAAGCAACAGAAACGGAAGAAGATTATCTGGATAAAGCCTGGGGTGTTGAGCCTGATTCTCGTTTGAGCTGTCAAGCTGTTGTTGCTGATGAAGATCTGGTGATAGAAATACCAAAGTACACCATTAATATGGTTTCTGAAAACCATTAAGTTGTGTCATTGAATTTTATAGGGGAGAAATGTTATGGGAATTAGATGGACAGATATCCATGAGATTGTTATTGAGTTGGATGAAAAATATCCAGATGTGGATCCTCAGTATGTCAACTTTCCAGATCTGATGTCATGGGTTTTAGCCCTTGATGGATTTGAAGAAACAGAAGAGCACTGTGGTGAAAAAATTCTTGAGGCCATTCAGATGACATGGATTAAAGATAGAGAATAGACTTTTTACCGTAACCATTTAATGATAATCAAACCCACTTTCTTAAAATATTGAGATAGTGGGTTTAGTGTTTCTATAGATATAAAAATATGAATTCAAATTCCAATAATACAATTTCAGAATCAAGTCCGGCAAAAATCAATTTGTTAGGTTATGATTTGGCGCATATGAAAGCTTTTTTTAGCGAAATGGGTGAAAAACCCTTTCGTGCCGTACAAGTGCTTAAATGGATTCATCAGTTTGGTGTCGATGATTTTGCGCAAATGAGTAATGTCAGCCAGGCATTACGCAAAAAACTGGCGGATATTGCTGAGATAAAAGCGCCGGAAATTATAATGGAACAAAAGGCCGGTGACGGCACCATAAAATGGTTGATGCGTCTGGATGGCGGCAATAGTATTGAAACGGTTTTTATTCCTGAGGATAATCGGGGTACATTATGTGTGTCATCACAGGTGGGTTGCGCCTTAGATTGTGGCTTTTGTTCAACAGCCAAACAGGGTTTTAATCGAAATCTAAGCAGTGCTGAAATTATAGCCCAGTTGTGGGTCGCTAATCGAACCTTGAATCAATTTGCATCAAGAGATGAAGATGACCTGGCTGTTGAGAAGAAATCTGCACTTTCAGGTGTCCAGGATTCTAAGCGTCGTGTTATCACCAATGTGGTTTTAATGGGCATGGGCGAGCCGCTGCTGAATTTTGATAATGTAGTTGAAGCAATTCATCTAATGTTGGAAGATCATGCCTATGGTTTGTCAAAACGCCGGGTCACTATTAGCACTGCAGGTGTTGTTCCGGCATTGAAACGATTACGTGAAGAGTGTGATGTTAGTCTGGCAATTTCATTACATGCACCCAATGATAAAATTCGTGATCAGATAGTACCATTGAATAAAAAATACCCGATTAAGGAATTATTAGACGCGTGTCAATATTATTTCAAAGGTGATACGAAAAAGAAGCAGTTTACCATTGAATATGTTATGTTAGCAGGGATCAATGACAGTGAGACAAATGCACGTGAATTAGCGGCTTTATTAAAAAAACTACCATGTAAAATTAATCTGATACCGTTTAATCCATTCCCTGATAGTGAATTTGCTTGTTCAAAGATACAAACGATTAATCGTTTCAAAGATATTCTGTACAAAGCCGGCTATGTTGCTGTAGTACGAAAAACACGAGGTGAAGATATTGACGCGGCCTGTGGACAACTGGCGGGTAAAGTAATAGACAAGAGCAGGCGTGTGATTTAAACACTGGCATTATAACTAAGAGATTCACGGAATCATCACTTTATATCATTATTCATTAATAACAGCAATGAAACTATGTGTACAAAAAATAGGAAAATCAACTCAATGAAAAAGGTATTAATCGGTTTATTTTCTGTTTATGTATTAACGGCCTGTCAAACTACAGCGATTGATTCAAGTGAGCTTGGTGATGAAGCTGGTCTAAGTACACAATACTCTGAAGGTAAAGTATCAGGAAAAACAGCAGCGGATATCAATACTCAACTGGGCGCTGGTTATATTGCTAACGGTCGATATGATCGTGCTTTGATTAAACTATCTAAAGCCATTCGGCAAGATCCCGATCATGCATTGGCGCACAATTATTTAGGGGTGTTATTTAGCCGTCTTGAGCGTCCGGAAAAAGCCAATATACAATTTCAAAAATCAATACAACTTTCGCCGGGAGATTCTACAATTTTAAATAATTATGCCCTTTTTTTATGTGAGCAGAAAAAGTTTGATAAAGCACAAAGAGTATTTAAAAAAGTCATCAACAATCCACTGTATATTAATCGTGCAGGGGCTTACCAAAGTGCAGCATGGTGTGCATTAGAGAATCATGATCTCCAGGCATCAGAAAAACTATACAAACAAGCTGTGGCAATGGAACCTGATTTGCCGCGTTCTCTTCTTGGTCTGGCAAAAATTAATTATAAAAAAGGCAACTATAAGTATGCCTGGAGGTATTTTGAGCGTTTTGATAAAAATATGGCACCTGATGCGGATGCCCTCTGGTTAGGAATTAACATTCTCAATAAACTTGATTACCCGGATAAAAACAAATTATCCAGTTATAAACTCCTGCTAAAGAGTAAATTCCCGGATACAGATGAAACTAAATGGCTATATCAAGGGAAACAGGAATATTAATTTTGGAACAACAATCAGAACAACAAGAACTTAAAGATATTATTGCTTCTAGAGAGGATGGCTTCGGGTTTCTTTTTAAACAGGCACGTAATGAAAAAAAACTGGGTATTGAAGATGTCGCCCGAGAATTACGTCTTGATAAGAAAATTATATTAGCGCTGGAAAGTGAAGACCATACACAATTACCTGTTTCTGCTTTTGTCTGCGGTTATATTAGAAATTATGCTAAATTCTTAAATATTCAACCAGAACCATTAATAGAATATTATAAAAAAGAGCGTAATGAGGATAGTCTTGAACCTCAATTAAAAATTAGAAAAAAAATACGTAATCAAAGTAATTCTCTTTTATCGGCTTTAATGATGCCGCTTTTTTCGTTACTTATCTTTGCCGCTTTAATGATGGGAGGATGGCAGCTTTGGTCTTATCTATCAACAGCTTACCTGGCTAATGAGAGTCAACAACAAGAGTCAATGTTGTCTGATGCAGGCAATGATGATTTAAATCATGATGAATCAGACACTTTATTATTACCTGAAATTGATGCGTCCTATGATTTGCCGGCAGGTGAAGAGGTAATAGAGAAAGACAGCAGCATTAAGGAAGAGCAAACGGGAACAGATATTTCTTTGCCAATAGATAATGTTTCACAGGAAGAAAATGTGCTGCACACTGAAAGTGCTTTACCATCTGAAGTGGCTTTACCGGCTGAAGGCTTTACACCAGCTGAAGGCTCCTTACCAGCACCCGCGGAAGAAGCTGCAGCGACTAGTGCTGTTTTGAATGCTTCTGTTAATCGTGCCCCTATTGAGATGCCGGCGGTATCTGCTTTAGCAGATGACTCAGTTTCTTCGTCGTTTAAAGCCAATCAATTAGTGATGAAATTTACCGGCAATTCATGGGTTAGCATTAAAGACGCTGATAATAAAATCCTTTCATCCGGTCTTATAAAATCAGGAAAAATACTTCACATGGACGGCAAACTACCTTATAAAGTGTTTTTAGGCGATGCCAGAATGGTGACAATTAGTATTAATGGTCATGTTTTTGATCATTCAAGCTATATAAATGACAAAAATGTTGCTCGATTTAAGGTAAAATAACCGCTTTTATTAATACCCCCTGTTTATTGATTAACAAATAGCATCTTAAAAACTCTACTTAACACTTTTTAGTTTAAAACTCTTTATTTTAAGAGAAGGGAACAACATTGGCAGACAAAATCCAATCAATTCGCGGAATGAATGATATTCTTCCAGCTGATAGCCCCGCCTGGCAATTTATTGAAGAAAAATTGCGTCAACTGATGCAAAGCTATGACTATGATGAAATACGCTTTCCTATTGTTGAAAAAACCGCCTTATTCAAACGCTCTATTGGTGAAGTCACCGATATTGTTGAAAAAGAAATGTATACCTTTGAAGACCGAAATGGTGACAGCCTGACTCTCAGACCAGAAGGGACTGCTGCTTGTGTGCGGGCAGGGATACAAAGTGGTATACTGGTCAATCAGCAGCAAAGATTGTGGTATATGGGCCCCATGTTTCGTCATGAACGCCCGCAAAAAGGACGTTATAGACAATTTCACCAGATGGGTGTTGAAGTTTATGGTCTGGATGGACCTGATATTGATGCTGAATTGATTTGTATGACAGCACGTTTATGGAAAATTCTGGGCTTATCAGACTCAGTTACACTGCAAATAAACTCTTTAGGCACACCTGCTTCAAGGGAAGCTTATCGTAGCCTTTTGACAGATTATCTGGAAACAAATAAAAGCTTACTGGATGAAGACAGTTTACGTCGTTTGCAGAGTAATCCGTTACGCATTCTGGATAGTAAAAACCCGGCAATGCAGGAGATGATTGAACAGGCACCGCGTTTGATGGATCATCTTGATGATGAATCAAATGTGCATTTTACACGTTTATGTGCTTATCTTGACAGCGTTGGCATTGCCTATGAAGTCAATACTCGACTAGTTCGCGGTCTGGATTATTATAGTAAAACCGTATTTGAATGGGTGACTGATAAACTGGGAGCTCAGGGCACTGTTTGTGCCGGCGGTCGTTACGATGGTCTGGTGAAACAATTGGGCGGGCGTGATACCAAAGCAGTGGGTTTTGCACTGGGCTTAGAGCGTCTGATTAGCCTGCTTGAACAAGATGACTTAGAGAAGCACTATAATTATCCTCATGCGGTAATGCTGATGATGGGCGAACGGGCACAAAATGCCGGTTTTTCTTTAACTGAAGAACTGCGTAATGCTGTCCCTGATGTGCGTATTCTGAGCGTTTGTGGTGGTGGTAGTTTTAAGAGTCAAATGAAACGTGCCGATAAAAGTCAGGCTGAAATTGCGCTAATTTTGGGTGATGATGAGCTGGATAATAATACCGTGACCGTCAAGTATTTACGTGCTGAACAAGGTGCTGATAAACCTCAGCAGGAACAGTTGTCACAACAGCAATTAATTGCTCTGTTGACAGAAAAGACGCAATAAATTTTTACTAATACACTGAATAACAATAAATATCAGAGTATCCTTTGCTTAAGGAAATAAAATGGATAATTACGAAACAGAAGACCAACAAGTTGAAGCCATAAAGAAATGGTGGGCTGAAAATTTTATAATGGTAATAGTGTTGGCAATTGTGGGACTTGGCAGTATTGTCGGTGTCCAGCAATGGAAACAAAACAAACTAGTGACAGCACATACAGCATCAGTAGAATACGATCATATTTTACAGGTGGTTAAAAGCAATAAGGATGAACAAATCAGTCAACAGGTAAACACCATGTTGACTGACTACTCAGATTATCCTTATGCCGCCTTATCAGCCATGCTTGAAGCAAAACAGATGATTGCTGTGGGTAAGTTTGCTGAAGCAGAAGAAAAATATCAATGGGTTATTGCAAATTCTGAGGCACAGAACTTAAAGCATATTTCCAGAGTACGCCTGGCAAGTTTAATGGCTGCACAAGGTAAAAATGAACAAGCTCTAAAAATACTTGAAGTTGAGCAGGGCAGTTTTAAAGCCACTTATCTGGAAGTCAAAGGTGACATTCTCGTTGCTCTAAAAAGAACAGATGAAGCACGCTCTGCTTATGATCAGGCATTGCAGGCATATGCTGTAATTGGTGCCAATGCACAGATATTAAGAGTTAAACGTAATGATTTAGGAAATTCATAATGAAACAAATTGTTACT
>WTAX01000053.1 GCA_013139395.1 Gammaproteobacteria bacterium
TTAATGATAATTATTTGCTTGAGAAGTATTGTCATTGCTGTTTGTTTCAGCATTGACGTGATCGTCATCTGAAACTAAGGATGCTATTTTTTGGATGGTTTGATTAAGCCACCTGGGCCAGTTATCAAAGTCGATACCGTCAATTGAATTTTTAATATACAGGCCAAGTTCAGTATCACCTTCTATCATCAGGCGGCGCTGAAAAAATAAAGTGTCTGGATCTTCGCTGCGACTGGCAAGTAGAATAAATTCTTTTGAATCACCACTAAAAGACACATCAGCCTGTGAGACCTGATTAGATAAAATTAATTTATTTTCTGCAAAGCTTAGAAAAAAAACAAGCCCCATATCATTAATGCTGATTTGTAACCACTTATCCTGTAAAAAATCAAAATCACCCATTTCAATTTGTTCTGCCATCAGATGTTGTAAGACTTTTTCACCTATTTTTTTTTGTAAAATAAAAGGGGGTTCAGGCAAACGCTTAATGATACCGGGTAATGTTGTCGTCAGCTTCCTGGCTATTTTAGTTGCTACAACAGTCGGAGAGGGTGGTTTTGGAAATGAGGTTTTCATAATGCCCGTCAAATAGAGTGAATAACATATAATAGTGCTATAAATCGATAAGATATTCATTGATCATCGTCAATTCTATTTAAACTTTGAAATGATAGCATGGCACGTTCGTTAGCGTTTAAAAATTTTTATAAGTAAAATATTCAGCCAATATTAAAAACTATGATAGAACTTGTTTGTCCTGCGGGAAATTTTCCAGCATTAAAAGAAGCCGTTAATAATGGTGCAAATGCCGTTTATATTGGTTTTAAAGATGATACCAATGCACGTCATTTTGCAGGCTTGAATTTTAATGAAAAAAATCTGCCCAAAGCGATTGAATATGCGCATCAACGGGGTACAAAAGTCTTTGTTGCTATCAATACTTATCCGCAGCCTGATGGCTGGTCACGCTGGCAACGGGCTGTTGATACGGCAGCAGATTTGGGCGTAGACGCACTAATTATCGCTGATATAGGGATCCTTGACTATGCCGCTAATAAACACCCGCAGATGAATCGACATTTATCCGTGCAGGGATCAGCGACCAGTTATGAATCATTAAAATATTATCAACAAAATTTTGGCATCAAAAGAGCTGTTTTACCGCGTGTATTGTCTGTTTCACAAGTGGCTCATCTGGCGACACAATCACCCGTTGAGCTGGAAGTCTTTGGTTTTGGCAGTCTCTGTATTATGGCAGAAGGGCGTTGCCATCTGTCCTCTTATGTGACGGGTGAATCCCCAAATACCTGTGGTGCCTGCTCACCAGCTAAATCAGTTCGTTGGGAAAAAACACCTCAGGGACTGGAATCACGCTTAAATGGTGTGCTCATTGATCGTTATGATGATAATGAAAATGCGGGCTATCCAACGCTTTGCAAAGGTCGTTTTACTGTTGGTAAAAATACCTTCCATGTGCTTGAAGAACCAACCAGTTTAAATACCATCGAAATTTTACCTGAACTGGATAAAATTGGTATTAAGGCCATTAAAATTGAAGGTCGTCAACGCAGTCCTGCCTATACACAGCAAGTGACTCAAGTCTGGCGTCAGGCAATTGATCACTACTATGCTGATCCTGATAATTATAAGCCTCAGCCACAGTGGTCGGCAGCTTTAAATAAAGTGTCTGAAGGTTCACAAACCACACTGGGTGCCTATAGTCGTCCATGGCAATAAATTGATGGCATTTTTTTTATTCCCGGAGATCTTATGAAACTATCACTTGGCCCATTACTTTATTTCTGGTCAATGGATGATATTGAAACTTTTTATCAGAGCATGATTGAAGCCCCTGTAGATATTATCTATCTGGGTGAAACAGTGTGTTCCAAACGTCGTTCATTAGGCTTCGAGCAGTGGCTGGAGTTGGCCAAGACTCTGGCAGGTAAAAAGAAAGAAGTCGTTTTATCAACATTGTCTCTTATCGAAGCAGAATCCGAATTAAAAACACTCAGACGTTATTGTGATAATGGTGATTTTATAGTAGAAGCTAATGATATGGCGGCTGTGCAATTATTATCAGAAAATAAAATTCCCTTTACCACAGGGCCAACTATCAACGTTTACAATGCTCAGACTTTAGCCATTATGCATAAGCAGGGCTTACAACGCTGGGTCATGCCTGTTGAGTTATCAAAACAGACACTCATGGGGATTTTATCTGATCTGGATGACATGGGGATCAAAGATAAGATAGAAACAGAAGTGTTCAGCTATGGCCATATGCCGCTGGCACTTTCTGCCCGTTGTTTTACTGCGCGCGCGCATAATCTTCCTAAAGATCAATGTGATCTGAAATGTATTGATTATCCTGATGGCCTACAGGTAAAAAGTCAGGAAGATCAAAGTTTATTTACACTTAATGGTATCCAGACATTGTCGGGCTTACGCTATGATCTCTATAATGAATTAGATGAGATGCAGGCAATAGGTGTTGATATTGTTCGTATCAGTCCTCGTTCAAAGCAAACATTGGAGCTGGTTAACGCTTATTATAAAAAGATACAGAATATAGAGGATACGCAACCTTATACCATTAAAGATAACTGCAATGGTTATTGGCATGGTGAACCAGGAATGCTGCAAAATTCACTCTAAATGACTCTCGGACAGGCTCCTAGTAAAGAGCGCAGGTTTTATTTTGCCTTTGTTTCGTCCTGGCTTTTATGTGAAAGTGACTTTTTTAGTGGCGTGATTATGGCAAAATCCTGACCTGCTCGGGTAATAATAATTTCTTTACCATTAGCAATTTGAATCATTATTTTTGAAAAGTTCAGTTTCGCTTCGTGAGAATCAAATTTAAGCATAATTTAACATTCCCTGTTAATATTTATTGTAACTATTCAGCGTGTATTCCTAGATAACGCTTGTTAAGCCCATGGTCACTTATTTTTCTAACTTTGAGAACTCGCTGCGCTCAAACAATCAAAGTCAGAAAAATAAGCAACCACAGGCTTTTTGTAAATAATACGCTGAATAGTTACTATTTATTTGGATAATTAATTATATCGGTGATTTACCAGCAAAAATGTGTGCCAGTACCACTTTTTGTAAAAAATACAGGTAGGTTTATGGAATGTTTTGGGGCTGAACAGGTCTTGTTATTTGTTTTGAGCGTCTAAATAGTGACTTAATTTTTGAGCTAAAGTGCTCGCCTCTAAATTGCTATTACCCGCCTGATAATAACCGAAGAGTAGAGTTTTCATATCGTTATAGGTCATGGGAGCACTGCGCCGAATAATTTGTGACAACTCTTTATGTCGTATCTGAGAGTAAAATGGCAGCCACTTAAGTTTTTCGAGATCAATGAATCTTATATCAATAGTTTTCTCATCATTTTTTACAAACAGGTGTTTTGGATAAAGGCAATTATGACGAAAATGTGCATCATGCATTTTTCGTATGACCTGCCCGGCTAAGGTCATAATTGCCTGACGTTGAGGATGATCTCTATTGATATCATTTGTGCAAAATTCTTCTAAGCTTTGGTAGCCTTCAAGAGACAGGGTTATCAAAATAGCCTGAGCATTTTTATCGATATTACGTTCAGCATAATACAATGTGGTTAAGCAGGGAACTTGCTTGTCATTAAGATTTTTGATGTTAATAAATTCACGTCGGAAAGTGGGTATACCTTTAACAGGATGCATCAATGTTTTGCAGTTATGATTTTCCTGACGTTTGATAAAGACCCAGACTGTTTCTCCTTTTTTATTTACCAGAGCATATTTAACCACTCCACTCCAACCATTTCTGCGATAATTAGGTTCTTCAAACCAGGGTGTTTTCAATGTCCAGAGTTGTTCAAATGTTGCCAGATTATTATGCTCAAGAAGCTGCTTAATCTCGCTAGAGTTAAAATAGGCTTCTTTCATTATTTTTTTAATCTTCTTGGCTTTTTACGGTAGAGTTTAGGCATCCCTTCGGGGCGAGTTTTAAAACGACGATGAATCCACAGGTATTGTTCCGGTGCTTTACGGACTTGTGCTTCAATAATCTGATTAGTTCGTATAACATCCTGTTCCAAATCATCGCCAGGGAAGTTCTCTATTGGAGGCAATATAGTAATTTGATAACCCTGGGCATTGTCCAGACGTTTTGAAATAAAGGGCAGTACTGGTGCTTTAGATATTTTTGCTATTCGTGAAGATGCTGTTTGAGTGGCGGCTATCTGACCAAAAAAAGGCACAAAGAGTGAATTTTTTGCGCCACTATCTTGATCGGTGGCAAACCACACGACTTTATTACTTTTCAGTGTTTTGATCACAGAGCGAATATTATGACGAGATATCGTGGGATCAAATTTTCTTTTTCTGGCAGCTATCATCACTTGATTAAATAAAGGATTGCGTAAATCCTGATAAGTGACAGCCGTTTTTTGTACCAAAGAAAGTAATAAACCACTGATTTCTAATGTGGTGTAATGGGCACCTAATAAAATAGCACCATGCCCTTTTTCTAGTTCGGTCTGTAAATATTCCAGGCCGTCAATATGAAGTAATTTTGATAATTGTTTGTCACTACCCCACCAGCTTAATGCCGTTTCTGAAACAGCAATTCCTACTGAATGAAAATGATCACGTACCAGTTTTTTTTGTTCTTCAGACGATAATTCAGGGAAGCATAAGGCGATATTGGTTTGTGCAATTTCACGTCGATAGTGAGCAATGCGATAGAATAAATGACCAATTATTTTACCGATAAATAATTGTACCTGAAATGGCAAGGCAGCCAGAATACGCATACCGGCCAAACCCAGCCATGAAGGCCAGAATCTGGGTGCAAGATAGTCTTGCCAGGGGAAGGTTTGTTTGCTCACTATTTTTCTCAATGCTCTTAATTGATGGCACATTTTACTGGTTACTTACAATTTAAGCATTAATTTTTATACATTTCATTTTTATATTATATGTTTTAGCTTTTCATCGTCTCGATTTGTTTCATTTATTAAGAATATGGTCAATTTCATTAACGGTAATATGCTATCATTATGAACAATGATAGCCCGTTAAATGGGTATTTTTAACAGAACAAATAATAGTTTTAAAAGACTATAGACAGGTAAAAGACCCGTAATGCAATTAATGATCCCTGATTTCTCACGCGCAAAAATTTTAGTCGTAGGCGATTTAATGCTGGATAGGTACTGGCATGGCCCAACCTCGCGAATATCACCTGAAGCACCTGTGCCTGTGGTTAAAATAGAAGAATCAGAAGAACGCGCTGGTGGTGCCGGTAATGTTGCTTATAATATTGCCGCTCTCAATGGCACACCGTCTCTGGTTGGTTTAACCGGTCAGGATGAGTCAGCAAAAATTT
>WTAX01000425.1 GCA_013139395.1 Gammaproteobacteria bacterium
GTCAGGGGATTGATAAAGACAGTGCCAGAAAGATTGTTAAACTGATTAAAGATAAAAAATTAAAAGTTCAGTCTGCTATACAGGGTGAGCAAGTTCGGGTGACAGGAAAAAAACGAGATGATTTACAAGCGGTAATGGCGATGCTTAAAGAGCAGGAACTGGCTGTGGCATTACAATTTACCAATTTCAGAGACTAAAACGGAAATAACTTAATGGCTTTTAACAAAATAAAGAACACGGCAATAACTAGCAATAAAATAATCAATGTCACCATGGGAGCGGCTGCTGTCATTGCCATGAGTACGGCTCTGCTAAGCACTCATGCGATGGCAAAATCAACACCTGAACTGGATGCTGCTCTGGACAAACTAATGCCCGGAACCAAGCCCGGCAGTATTGAAGAAACGTCATTGCCCGGTCTATATGAAGTCAGCTATGGTTCAACGGTTTTATACTTCAATAAAGATGCTTCTCTCATGTTCCGTGGTGACATTATTGATGTTGAAAAACGTATCAATCTTACTGAAAAAAAACGTGGTGAAGCACGTGGTCAATTGCTCAAATCCATGGATGAAAGTCAGATGATTGTATATCCGGCAAAAGATGAAAAAGCGAAAGTCACTGTTTTTACTGATATTGACTGCCCCTATTGTGTAAAACTACATCGTGAAATGGCTGATTATAATGCTGAAGGGATTACCATACGTTATATGGCTTATCCAAGATCGGGAATTGGTACACGTTCATATCAGAAGGCTGTCAGTGTATGGTGTTCAGATGATCCGGCAAAAGCAATGGGTGAAGCAAAAGAAGGTCAGGCTATTACAGAAAAGACCTGTGAGAACCCAGTGGCTCAGCAGTTTCAGTTAGGCCAGGCATTAGGCGTACAGGGTACACCGGCTATGTTCCTGGAAGATGGTACCAGCTTGCCGGGTTATGTTCCGGCTAAGCGACTTGCTGAGACAATTAAAAACAATAAATGATCTGAAAAGCACGGAAGTGTTCATCCTGCTAATAAAGCAGGGTGGCCAGCTTAGTACGATAGCTTCTGGTGAGCGCCTCTTGAGGGCCTAATATCTCAAAAATCTTCAACATGGTCGCTTTAGCTGCGCCATCCTGAAAACTCATATCCTGTATTAAAATATAAAGCAGAGCTTCTAATGCCTGCTCATATTGATGAGAAACAATATATTGGTTGGCCAGCTGCAGCCGAACTTCATGATTATCAGGATCACTTTCCAGTTGGCTAAGGAGCTCACTGACATCAGGCGCATCACTGGTGGCCTTGGCTAAATTAAGCTCATCCTGAAGTTTTTTAACATCATCAGTTGCCTGTATATTTGCCGGTAAAGCTTTTAACACGGCTTCGCAATTTTCAAAATCACCGGATTGCAGATAGACTTTAGCTATGGCGATATAAACACCACTATTAGAAGGATCCTGCTGATTTAAGTTTTTTAAAATTTCAGTCGCTTGCTCATAATCGCCGGCATCAGAACAGCTAAGTGCTTCTTTTATTTTGTTATCCGTGTCATTCTCAATATGGGCATCAAGGAACTGGCGTAACTCGCTTTCAGTTTTAGCCCCCATAAACTCATCAACAACAATACCATCCTTATACAATTTAACTGTGGGTAAATTACGCACTCCGGCAGCAGCAACCAACTCTTGTTGTTCATCCGCATTCACTTTCGCTAAAATAAAAGCACCTTTATATTCTTCAGACAATTTAGTTAATAAGGGGATTAATACTTTGCAGGGCTGGCACCAGTCAGCCCAGAAATCGACCAAAACAGGCTGCTGTTTAGACAACTCAAGCACTTGTTGCTCAAAATGTGCTGAATCTTGAATATCAACGACAAAAGGGAAATCACTCATACGGTATTGATCCTGATTATAATAAAATTTTCTGGAATTTATATGTTCTTATAAATAAGGCTAAAAAGCCACTTTTTCAAGTTGTTCCCGGCAAACCATAATACAGTTCACATTTTGAGGATTTATGTATGTATTACTACTTGTTAATAGTCTTAAATTTGTTATTATGCATACAAGAATTAAATTTGGATGAGGTAAGAAGGATCTAAATTTGGAGAAATTGATCGATGGACTGATCGCAAGCAGGGCTTTAATTTAAAGCAGCTTGGTACGGAGGTAACGAGGCGGTGAGGTTTAAACTCTCACCGCCTTTTTTATATCTCCCTTACTTTAGACAAAAAGCAGGTGCTGTTAAGTAAATAGACGTTCTAAACGCTGCATTGCTTCTTGTAAGTTCTCCATACTGGTTGCAAATGATATACGCATATAACCAGGCGCGCCAAAAGCAGAGCCGGGAACTAAGGCAACTTCAGCTTTGCTGAGAATATAATCGGCCAGTTCAACATCATCATTGATCCCCTCTGTCTGCTCAATAATCGCCTGCAGATCGACAAAGGTATAAAATGCACCCTGAGATGGCAATGCCTGCATGGCTGGAATGGCATTCACTGCAGCAACAACATAATCATGTCTTTCTTTAAATGCTTTTAACATGATCTGAATACAACTTTGATCACCATTCAATGCTTCTAAAGTGGCAGCCTGAGAAATTGAACAGGGGTTTGATGTACTTTGTGACTGAATTTTAGTCATGGCAGCGATAAGATCGGCTGGACCTGCGGCATAACCAATACGCCAGCCAGTCATAGAATAGGCTTTACTGACGCCATTCATCGTTAATGTCTGA
>WTAX01000281.1 GCA_013139395.1 Gammaproteobacteria bacterium
TTTAAATGATATAGTCTATGAAAACATACATCTTAAAAATGCTGATTTAACCTGTCTGTTAGACAGTAATCCAAACAAACGCTCTGATATTAATTTTAACGCACAACATCTTGAACTTGATGCACAACACTTTGACAATTTAAAACTCACTTTAAATGGCCCGTTACAAAAACATCACATCGCTATAAATGTTCAACATGAACAGGCCAGTTTAACTCTTGCGGCACAAGGTGAATTTGATATAGAAGAATTTATCTGGGATGGTCAAATTAAGCACTCTGCCATTAACAGCAAAAAAACGGGTAAATGGACGCAAAACAAGGCAGCAAAATTATTAGCAGGTGTAAAAAAAATATTACTATCCCCTTTATGTTTACAAAGCTCTTTACAAAAAGAAAGCTCAACCTTATGTACTCAAATTGACTGGCAGCCAGAGCATGGTAAGGCAAAATTATCTCTGGAAAATCTTTCTTTTCAACATTTTCACTCTTACCTTCCTGATGAAGTCTCCAGCTTTAGCGGTGCCTTTGATATAACAGCAAATATCGATTTAGTACCACAATTACTAGCGCATGTTAAAGCAGAAATAAAACCGGGGGAGTTAATCTATCAGCCTATGACGCAGCAGGCCATAAAATTAAACCACAAAAATGGCTTAATAGAAGCAAACTATAATAGCCGGCAACTGGAAACAAAATGGCACCTGGAAATGGGGCCGCATATTATTAAAGGAAATTTAGATATCCCGCGCATAGAAATAGAGGATGACCTACTCAATGCAACAATGAAAGGTAATATGAGTGTTGCTATCAAAGAGTTAAATATACTGACTCTTTTAGCCCCCCAGATCACTGATATTAATGGACAGCTATTGGCTAAACTGCAACTAGGCGGTCGATTAGGGACACCCAGGATTACCGGACAGGCAAATTTTATCGCAGATTACCTCAGTATTCGTGATATTGGTATACGCATCGAGGATATTAACATTAACTTAACGGACAAGAATGCAGGCCAGGAACTTGCTCTGCAAGGAAGTCTGCGTTCAGGCAATGGTCAGCTAGAAGTTGATGGATTACTCAGTCTAAATGCTGAACAGGGATGGCCTGTTAATATTAATTTAAAAGGTGGCAATTTCCTGGCAATCAACACACCCGATGCCTATGTGATTTTATCACCTGATATTCAGTTTAGTCAGCAAAAGGGATTAATGCATATAACCGGTGACATATTGGTTCCTGAAGCAACCATTGCACCTGCGGCAATACCCGAAGACAGCATTAGCATTTCACCTGATGTCGAAATACTAGGAAGCGAAAAAGAACCACCAACTAATCTGGAGCTTGATATTACTCTGACACTTGGCAATAAGGTCCAGCTGGATGCGTTTGGCCTTAATGCCAGTCTCAGGGGTGAACTCACAATCAAACAAAAAGCAAAACAATTGATGACCGGCAATGGCGAATTACATTTAATCAATGGAACATTTCGTGCCTATGGCCAGGATCTCACCATTGATAAAGGCAGTATTTTTTATGCCGGGGGTTATCTTGATAATCCAGGGCTAAAGTTAACAGCTTCACGAAAAGTGTCAGATACTCAAGTTGGCATCAAGGTATCAGGCTCAGCCAAAAAGCCCAACATAAGCACATTTTCAGATGATTCCAGTTTAGAGGCTAAAGATATTATCTCCATGATGTTAACAGGCCAAAAAGTCGATAATCTGGGTAAGGCAAAAATTTATGCCGGGCATGAAGTGAGTAAGGGATTAAGTGTCGGTGTCAATGCCGGGATGGGTGAAGAAGGCAGTGAGTTTGTCACCCGATACAAGCTCACTGATAATATTCAGCTCGAAGGTACCAGCAGCACCTCAAAAAATGCAGGCAGCATTATATATACCTTTGAAGTAGAATAATTTGATAAACTGCTCATTATTTACTCAAAGTTCAATTTATCACCGTTTTTTTTAGCTTTAAAATAGAATTATTTGCTATTTATTGTTTTTTTTACAAAATATCTTTGGTTTTTTTAGAAAAATAGGTTATAGTCAGCCTGTCCACATTGGCTCTAGTTGGCATTCTTAGATTTTTAAAGCATTTTATCTTTTATCATATCTCTGAATTCTCATCGCATTAATAAGCACAATGTAATATTTATAATTTAGTTTTAGGATTTATATAAAATGAGTACTGGTACAGTAAAATGGTTTAACGAATCTAAAGGCTTCGGCTTTATCAAACCTGATGATGGTGGTGATGATGTTTTTGTTCATTTCCGCGCAATCGTTGGCGAAGGCTTTAAGACCCTTAATGAAGGTCAAAGTGTTAACTTTGAAATAGAGCAGAGCCCTAAAGGCCCTCAAGCGGTTCAAGTTCAACCGCAGTAAGCTCTTACAAGTAACACTCTTAAAAAGAGTTAAGCTAAAAAAACCTTAGATAACTTAATTGTTTCTAAGGTTTTTTGTTTAAGCTGCTTTTTTAAGCCGGTTTTGAATATTAATAAATCTGGTGAAAAATTTATTATGAAGATCTTAGCAATAATGATTCTTCTATAGGTATATATTTGTCCGCAGATTGTATTAAGGAAGTCGCTGTTAAAGCGGGTACACCATAAACTTCCGTTTCCACGTTATACCTGTCACTTGCTCTATCCAGCAGCATCGAAAAATCACCATCACCTGAGGCTAAGACAATAATATCTGCTTGTGCTGCACATTCAATCACATCTAAAGTAATGCCAACATCCCAATCGCCTTTTGCCGAGCCGTCACTACGCTGAATATAGGGTTTTAACTTCACTTCAAAACCAATACCGCGCAGAATGTTTTGAAACTGTACCTGTTTTTCAGAGCCGCGATGAATTGCGTAGGCATAAGCATCAACCACTTCCCTTCCTTTAGTTGCCATCGCCCAAAAGGCATTATAGTCAAAGTGACACTGATAAGCGTCTCTGGTGGTGTAATAAATATTTTGTACATCAACAAATAGTGATACTTTTTTCACTTTATTATAAGCCTGCTATCTTTATAACTACTCTGGGTTCAACTGCTATGGTTTCAACTGCTATGGGTTTTAACTCTCTGCACTATCAGAATCTTTATCATACTTATGCTGTTCAGTATGTTTCAATGATGAATACTGCTCCAGATTAGCCTGAATTTTATAATTAATCGTATTCTCCGGAT
>WTAX01000442.1 GCA_013139395.1 Gammaproteobacteria bacterium
ATGATGGATAACTGAATTATTTCATAATAAGTAAGCATGACTGGAAAATACAAACGGTGTACAATGATTGGACAATCACAAACTTAAAAATACAATGAAAAACACATCACGATTAACTATCACTGAAGCAATAGCTCTATCAGGCATATCAAGAAGCCAATTCTATTCAAAGTATATAAATAATGGACGATTAAGCAAATCTAAGGATGCTCATGGTAAGTTATATATTGAAAAATCTGAACTTTACAGGGTATTTCCAGATATTAAAACAGTTGAAGAGAGTACAGACTGTTGCTCTAAAATAAACACTTTAGAACAACAATGTGTACTACTAGAACTGGAAAATAAATATTTAAAAGATCAGCTTGAACATTATAAATTACTTGAACAAAAAAGTTTTGAACGTGAAAAATCTCTACAATTGACAATAAATCATTATCAACAATCCCTGCCAAATCCAGATAAAAAACATAAATCAGACAAGAAAAAACATAAAAAGACAAAAAAGAACAAGAGGTAATTTTAAGCCGATGAAGATGGGATATTTGAAATTATAGAAAAATAACAAATAAAATGTGAGGTCTGAACTTTCACATTTTATTCTCATAATTCACAGGAAATTTAGTTTTTCTGTTTTGGTGTTAGTTTCTTTTTACAATTACCAAAATAAGTACTCGCTCCTTTGGGTGTTAATCCAACCTCAGTAATAAACCTCTGGATAATATCTTTACGTTTGATTTTACCTGATTGTATATTATCCCACTGCTCTTCCATTATTTTCATCGCTCGTGAAGCTTTACTTGGAGTGTCAGGTTTCACTACAGTTTTTGTAATGGTTTCAGTAGATTGATTATTATCCCCTGACTTTGAAATCTGTTTAGTTGTAGTTCTTTCTGATTTTTTATTCAGTGGTTGTTCTGTTTTTACTTTTTTGGCGATTGTCATTGTCTCTCTCCAGTAGTTAATTGATACCAGAGAGCATCACCATAATTTTGGTTTAAGACAACAGGGTACTTACCATTTTTAATGGCAGCTTGGTAATCTAAAGTAGAACTATTGTAGTCACTATTGACCTAAAGCCGAAAATTAGCTTTTCCTTATTTAATTTAGTATGGGTGAAAAGCGGTTATTTCATGAGTCAAACAAATTGTTTATTCCAATCTAATATTCTAATTTTTACCATCCTTAACTCAGTCGCTCTTTGTACTTAGCGGCGATTCGCCAACTTTTACCTGAAGATTATCCTGAGCAAAAAGCAGCTATTTCTCCCTCTCACTTTCAAATGTAAAGTCCAATGGACTCTTTGCCTGCTTAATCGTTCTACTCTGCAAAGTATGACATTATTTAACACAGCTGACTATTAACTTGACAGTACCGAAAAATGCCATTGAATTTCCTATCCTTAATTCTCCAGTATAGGTAGCAGATTAATACAAATTATACTATTATTTTAAAATCGATGTAAATAATGAGGATTGAATGCATTTCAAACAGTTTTATTCTAGTTTAAAAACAAACCTGAGTCGGATATCAATTAAAGTTAAACTGGGATTTGTTCTGGTTTTCTGTGCTGTGTTTACGCCGATTTTCTTGGTGGCATATACTGCGGCTTTAGAAGAAAAGGCATTACTTGTAAAACAAAGATTAGCGACTCAGCACAGCCTGGAAATCAAAAGTCAGTTTATTACAAATTTATTTGAAAGCACTGTGCGTAATGTCATTTTTCTTACTCAAGTTCCCACAGTACGAATATTTAGCAGCATAGACTTTCTTGGTGAGAGAAAGGATCTTGAAAACAGAATGCTGGATCAGTTTTCTAAAATCAACTCAACAGAAGTTTTTATCGATTTTTTAAAAAGCAACCTTCTTTATCAGCAACTAACCTATCTGGATAATAGTGGTGTAGAAAGACTTAAAATTAATCAGCAACAAGGGGAAATATCACTAATTGACGATGAACTGCTTGTGGAACGAGCGGATCAAACATTTTTCAATAAGACTATGGCCTTATCAAAAGGTGAAGTTTATATTTCTGCTATTGAATTTTTTGATGATCAGGAAACCGATAAGAATAATCTATATCCTGTTATACGCCTTGCAACACAGGTTTATGACAAACAAGAGCAATTACAAGGTGTTCTTGTTATTAGTGTCTCAGGACAAATTTTATTGAATGTCACTCAAGATTCAATGCTAAAAAATGGCTTAACTTTTGTCATTGATTCAGACGGATATTATCTTCTTCACCCGGATGTAAGTAAAAGCTGGAGTAAATTGAGAGGTAATCAATATACTTTACAAAGTGATCTTCCTGGCTTTAATAACAAATTGAATCATCTATTAAGCAATAGCCCTCAACATAGTCTTATACAAGATAATGAAGTTTTTTTCTCTCCTGTTATTACCAAATTTAATAAAATTAAGACATGGTATATCGTAAAAATTATTCCTTCGAGCTTATTTCTGGAGTCAACTCAACTTTATTTTTTTATTGTTCTGGTTATTAGTATTTTGGGCATATTTATTTCCTTATATTTAGGCTATTCATTAGCAAAGTTCTGGTTGCTTAATCCTTTAAAAGAACTGATCAAGATGACAAACAGTATAGCAAACGGAGACTATGTCACCCTGGCGCTGGAAGATAATCAAAAAAATGAAATTGGAGAATTATTTCTATCATTCAATCAAATGAGCATAGCGCTTAGCAAGGCCCAACAAGAACGAAAGAAACATATTGATAGTTTAAATAAAGAAATTTCGGAACGTAAAAAAATAGAATCCGATTTATTATTACACCGAACATTTTTTGAACAATCGACTGATGCGATGTTTATTGCCGATGATAACTCACTCATCACTTATGTTAATCCTGCATTCAGTGAAATAACGGGCTATAGCAGTAAAGAGGTTATCGGTAATAAAACAGAACTATTGCACTCAACCAAAAATGATGAAAAATTCTATCAAAAAATTTGGGGGAAAGTGAATAAAAATGGTTACTGGCAGGGTGAAATTTGGGAACGTAGAAAAGGAAAAGAGAACTTTCCCGCGCTACAAACGATCAATGCGATTAAAAACGAAAATGGTGAAACTCACTATGTATCAATCTTTAAAGATATGTCCAATCTTAAAGAAAAAGAGAATGAATTGTGGAAACTCGCTCATTTTGATCAATTAACCAATTTAGCCAATCGTAAGTTATTAGAAGAACGTATTAATAGTGCATTGTCTGAAGCCTACAGACATAAATCGATAGGTGCACTGATTTTTATGGACTTGGATAACTTTAAACATATTAATGATTCCCTGGGACACAATCATGGCGATCTTGTGCTCCAGGAAATTGCTCGAAGGTTAAAGGCTGTTACTCGAAGTAATGATACGGTGGCCCGATTAGGTGGTGATGAATATATTATTCTGCTGACGAATTTATCTGATAATATCAAGGAAGCAAGCAATATTACCACCTCAGTGATTGAAAAAATGTTTCAATCCTTAAAAACACCATGCGTCATTAAAGGGCATGAGTTACATGTTACGACCAGCATGGGTGTTGTGCTGTTTCCAGAGGATGGTAACACACCACAAAAGTTACTCAAACAAGCGGATACCGCTATGTATTCAGCTAAGGACAAAGGAAAAAATACCTTTAGCTTTTACCACTCTGACATGCAGGCAATGGCTGATAAGCGATTACTTATAGAGAGAGAATTAAGGCAGGCACTTAAAAATGATGATCTGGTTGTTTACTATCAAGCACAATATAATCAAGCTCATGAGTTAATCGGTTTTGAAGCATTGGTCAGATGGATACACCCTGAACGTGGACTCATCTCACCAAAAGATTTTATACCTATGGCAGAAGAAAGTGATCTGATAATGGAAATTGGTGACAAAATATTTTCTGATGTCTGTGATTTTCTTGTTATGGCTGAAAAGAGCGGTCAAATTATCCCTCAAATTTCTATCAATATCAGTCCAAGACAATTTTCTAGTCTGAATTTTATTGATTGGATCAATTCATTTATAGACAAAACCGGTGCTAACCCAAGCCAAATAATGCTGGAAATAACAGAAGGAATTATTATCAGAAACCTTGAGCGAACAATAAGTAATATGCAAATACTTAAAAATTCAGGATTTCGATTTTCGATTGATGATTTTGGAACGGGCTATTCTTCTCTCTCTTATTTAAAACAATTGCCTATTGATGAATTAAAAATTGATCGTTCTTTTATCTGTGATATTGGATCGACCCAAGATAGTGTTGTTATTGTCGACACTATCGTTTCAATGGCCCGACATCTTAATTTAGAACTCATTGCAGAGGGCGTTGAAACAAAAGAGCAACTTGATTATCTGGTAAAATGTGGCTGTAATGGTTTTCAAGGTTATTATTTTGGCTTGCCTGTACCAGGTGAACAAATAAAATTAGAAAAGCAAACTAAAACAAGTTAATTTATTTTAAAGTGATGGCTACCAGCCACCGCCGCTTCCACCACCGCCACTACCTGAGGATGATCTGGGTGCGGTTGAGGATAACGCAATGGCAGAGCTCAGAGCACAAATATCTACCCTCACTGAAAAAAATATTCAGTCAGTTCAGGAGCGTGTTCGCCTGCGAGTGCTCAAAGTTTCAAGCGTAGCGGCCAGCATGAGGCTTAAGCAGTGAAACCAGTGTCTGTACCACCTCAGAAGGCGTGTAGAATTCACCACCTTTCTTACCAGCACTGTCAGCAAACATCTTAATCAAATATTCAATTGCCGGTTTATGGAAATTTACAGAGTGTAGGTAAGTGACTCCAAATTGGTGTTTTAGGTCATATGTGTAATCCATTATAGACACCCATTAAAAATCCATATCTATATGTTAAATTGTGGATGTCTTATTATTATGTCTGGGTATAGAACAGTAATGAATCAATTACCTAAACCTTAAATAACGTTATAATACTGCTCCCTATTTATTCTGGAGAATGCTATGGCTCACATCATCCCAACATTGGCAGCAATTTTATTTCTTATTAGCTTTGCTTTATTTTTATTTACTGGATTCACTAAAAAGCATTTGTTTTTTTTCTTTGACCAAAAATGGGTCACTGTCGTTATTGTTGTGCGTATAATCACCGGGTTCCTGATATTAGGCGCAGCGCCTGCAAGTGGAGCACCTGAATTGATGCTGGTTCTCGGTGCTGGTATTATTTTTATTGCCTTTACAACACCCTTTGTTTCTGATGAAAAACTGGATGCTTTAGCGCAATGGTGGTTATCACT
>WTAX01000378.1 GCA_013139395.1 Gammaproteobacteria bacterium
GATTGTGGAATGGAAACATTTACAACGGAAATTATGGGCGATCTATTGTCAGGTAGCCTTAAAACTGCAAGTGTTGATGCATCAGGTTGGCATGACAGCAATGCTGGTGGAGGTACGACCGATGGAAAATACATTAATTGGTTAACTATCAGTGATAATTCTAAAAGCGTAGTTGAAGACGTCGAGCGAATTCGGGATAATTCAATGGTTCCTTCTGATATTCCAATTTACGGATATATCTATGATTGCAAGACAGGTGAACTAGTCGAAATACCTGAAGCAACAGAAGCAGGTAAAGCAAGTTAAAACCGTCTAACACAATTATATCCAGCGGTAGAGAAAAGTATCGCTTCACTATGCTTTTTCTACTGCTGATGTTAGGCATTATGTTTAAGGAAACAAATGAATACTGGAAGAGTATTTTTATGGTTACTCAAAATCAGTATTCAAAATCTTTCTTTTGAAGCTATATTAGAGACTACCAAAAGTCACCTTTTGCTGAGCTCCCGGCAGTTGATTAGCTAATTCTACCTACATGGAATGATAGGTCATGGTCATATTGTGGTCATAAAATAAAAAATGGGTCTTCAATCCTTTCATCGGCAGGATCGTCCCTGAGCGTTAATTGAAAGCTTTTATAAAAATTATGAGCCCGTTGAAAAAGCAGTAATTTTAAAATCGAAAAAATATTAAGCTTCAGATATTTTTAATATTGTCACTATTACCAAACTCCTGCTGTTCGGCTAACTCTTTAACCAATCGTAGCCTTCATCCATTGTTTTAAATAATGCGGTTGAATTATCTTTAAATATCGTTTCTTTAGAACTATTAAATGAATCTATGGTCATTAGATCATCCGCAATACAGGCAACTTTATTAAATACATGCTTAGCATTGACCATCATATAATTTGCAGCCTCTAAGGAATAATAATTATCTTTATTTCGGGTACATAGAATATTGACTGGCGTTTCATAATTTTTGATAATACTGTGATAGATATCATTCATATCAGTCTCTGATAACTCACCATCAAAGTAGATATTAATATTGATAATATTATCGTTGATATCACCATGAATTTTTATTGTTGCTTTTCCCGTATCAATCATTATTTATCCTCAAATTTATTGGTAACACCAGAAAATTATTTTATTATAGTTTCACTTTTGATATTAGAATCAACAAATAACTCTTTAGAATATTTTGCTTCTTGCAAAAAAATGAAACCTGGCTAAAAATCAAGATGCCAAATTAAAACCAGCTAAATATTCGGTATTCAGAGTCATCATTATGCTCACTAATACCAAGAAGGAGTCAATTGAACAAGTAATCATTAAGTCGGTATGTATTAGTTCAGAGGAATAAATGTAGTGTTAGTATGCAAATACCTTAGCTCATGATTTTCTCTTTGGAGTTAAGGAATCCACGACCCATTTTGTCACTAGTCCAGTTGCATGGGCACATTGATCACCTCTTGCGTCACTAAAACCATTATATTCATCGGCTTTCCACATATCCCAGGTACGGCCTGAGAATTTTTCCTGTAAGTATTTACATGAGGTTCCGCCAAATTCATCATTAAATCTTTCAACCAGTTTTTTTCCTGCATTAAAGTTTGCCATACCTCGACCTTTATGCAATTTATTAGCAGGACGACCTTTTTTAGCACCTAAAGCAAGTAAACCACCCGTTAATGCTCCACAGATACCATCACCCATCAAAGCACCGCCTCCTGATAGAGCATGACTGGATTGAATTGTTTCATCAGTAACATAGCCTACCGTTTCTTTGACTGCAGTCAACACACACTGAGGACAACAACCATAGTCAATATCCAGTGAAAAAGCACGGTCATAAGCCTTATCAGACAAGCTAAATTCTTGTTTTGTTTTTTCTGTCATCGCTTTATTCTAAAATTTAATATGAGTAGATAAATTCTTTCTTTTAATTACAACATTATGTTTTAATTAAAAGGTGTAGGTTTAGGTGTTTTATCAACTGAAGGTGGTAGAATCGGTAATGTGAATGATGGCTGCTCACCTGTCAATGTCTTGAGAAAAGCCACAATCTGAGTATTTTCAGATTTAGTAAACTGTTTACCTAGCTGTAGTTTACCCATAATATCAACCGCCTCAGTTAGAGTTGCCGCTTCACCATCATGGAAATAAGGATAGGTCATTTCTACGTTACGCAAAGTGGGCACCTTGAATTTAAAGCGGTCAGCATCTTTTCCAGTGACTCCAGCAAGACCTACAGCCTTATTAGTTGTTTTATAGGGTTTAATCAGACCCATTTTCTGGAATGAAGTTCCACCCAATGCTTCACCATAATGACATGCGGTACAACCAGCTTGTTTGAAAAGGTTATAACCAGCTAACTCAGTTTTGTTGATGGCATTTTTATCACCAAGTAACCACTTATCAAAACGTGAATTAGGTGTCACTAATGTTTTCTCAAATTCTGCAATAGCTTGTGTAACCTTATCAATGTCAATTTTATTACTGCCAAAGACTTGTTGAAATTCTGTAACATATCCTGGTATAGATTGCAGTATATCAATTGCCAGGGTATGCGTTGAAGCCATCTCTCCCGGATTTTCAATCGGTCCTCCAGCCTGCTCCTTTAAATCAGCGGCACGTCCATCCCAGAACTGTGCAATATTATGGCTTGAGTTAAGTACCGTGGGAGAGTTAATAGGACCTTGTTGCCAATTATGTCCTATGGATGTTTTAATATTATCAGTACCTCCCATACTCAAGTTATGGCATGAGTTACAAGATATAAAGCCAGATTTTGATAATCTGGGGTCAAAAAATAGTTTTTTACCTAATTCCACTTGTGCCAGATTAATATCTTTAACGGGACTAATGGGTTGAACAGGTTCTTTTGCTATTACTGAGGCAGAAGTAGATATTGCTGCTGTAACAAACAAAGAAATCATATATGTTTTTATTTTCATATTATTTCTTCCTATTTAATTTTATTATGGGGGTGCAAAGGGTTACCCCTATATCTAGTGTAAAAATATTAGTACTATCCCTATGATTGTTATGTAACTATTATCACAATAAAAAGAAATATTATTTTTTGAGAGGAAATGACTGCACAATTGACATTAGGAAGTTCAGATTTAGCTCACATATAATGAAGTACTAAAAAACACTCAAAATGATGTAATATTAGCATTATCTAAAAGCCAATAGGTCAATTGTGACATGAAGATTATTTTTCTCTTCACGTCCCTTATGTGGAGCTCCACATAACGTCCCAAAGCAGACAATTTAGAGTCTACTAATATAGTTTTCAGGTGCATAAAGCAGCAATTTCTTTTAGTAGAAAAATTGTAATTTCAAAATTGTCGATCAGATTTAATCAAATCAAGAAATGACTGTAAGCGGACATTTCTTGATTAATGTTTCAAATAGCCAATACAAAAAAAAAGCGGTTATTCAGGATGTTCACTTTTAGCTGTAAAACTCAGAGGACTCCTGGCCTGTTTTATTGTTCTTCTCTGTAAGGTATGTGTGTATTTCATCGTGGTTCTGATATCACTATGGCCTAACAATTTCTGAATGGTGCGTATATCATAATTCTCCTGTAAAAGGTGACTGGCAAAAGGTCGACAAAGGCAAAGGAACTAATATTCATTGCTTCAACTTCAATAATTTATAGTTAAATATGTTACCATTTTCATGATTATTTTTACTTTCAGGAGTGAGATACTTATGTCGAGTTTATCATCCAAGCAATTATTAACCGAATTAAAGAAGAAACATATCAACACCTGGTTTGACCTTGGTTTGTACATTGACCAGTTACGTGATCAATTACCTATTTTTGAGCATATTTCTAATGATTTTGATAGTTTTGTATCACAACTAGGACAAGGGATTGCCTTTATCAGCTTTGATTTTGGTATTGATGGCGTCAGCATGGAAGTGAGTAAATATGCCAAAGCATTTGAACAACTCAACGAACAGGCAAAGATTCATTTTATTGCCGGCACCTTTAAAAAAAATCATCAAACCATTATAGAGAATCGCTGGACTAAACATGAAATATTGCATAGTGATGGTTTTAACGGTTGTTCAACCTATTCAGATTACTTTGAAACAAAACTAGCCAGAGGTAGTAAAGAATACAATCAACTCATCGAGAAACTTTGGCAGCAAACACTGATATTGTGCCAGCAAATTGGTGATATTATTGAGCAACAGCAGATTCAACTTTTGATCCCCTGTAATGTCAATGCAAATCCAGGTAATGTTGCACTGGCTTTAGCATTAGTGATTCTTTCTGAGAAAATGAAAATCCCTGTATTAAACAACAGCCATGATTTTTACTGGGAGGATGGTCAACGTCCGGAGCAAAGAACATCTGCCGGTGTACGTGATCACTTTTTTACCAATGCCCATTTAGGAGAAGTCTTTACCCTCATTGAAATGTTATATCCCTGGGATAGTTCGCTTTGGTTTCAAACGGTGTTAAGTTCATCTCAGCAGACCAACCTGATAGATAATTTTGGCTTTAACCCTGGAAATATTGGTTTAATGCCCACCAGTGTGGATTTAAATTGTTATCGTCAAGTAGATGATCCTGAAAGGCTCAACATCTTAAAACGTATGGAATTATTGCTCCGTGGAGATGCTCCGTCTTTACTGAGCAAGAATGTTACAGATTATCAAAACATTGATGTTCACTGGATTGAGAATGCCAGCCCACAGTTATTAGGCTATGAAGATAATTTACCCCATACACTGCTGACCGGTAATTTATTATTTTTACAGCCCACACGTATTATTGCACGTAAACGCATTGAATATAATTTTGATTTTATTCAATCATTATTAACATTTTCAGTATTTAAAGACATATTTGATAAAAACTCAGAATTAACGATTACTTTGTATGTTTCTGGCCCCCTGGCTTATCCTTTTAGTGCTCATTGTACTTATTTCAATAAACTCACTAAGGCCTTTGAAACACTACTTAAAAACATTGATACTGGTTACCAAAAAAGAGTTTTCCTGGCATTTAACTTTGGCACAGAGAAAAATACATTATTTGCCAAAAAATCTTATGATATTTTAAGAATACAGGAAATTTATGCTGTCGCTAATCTGGTCATGCTTCCAAGCAAACAGGAAGGACGTGGATTACCCTTATTAGAAGCTTGTGCTGTAGAAATACCTATATTAACCAGTCGCTACGATCCTGAAGCCGTGTTTCGAGAAGTGATTGGTGAACATTTGTCAGAAGATTTAAGATTAAAAGTATTTGAATATCCAAAAGATAAACAATTTTCTGCGCAGATGTTGACTGACATCACTGAACTATTATTCAATCCCTATGGAAAACACACCACTCACAATGCTGATGTCATCAAAAAGCGTTATAGTGTTGAAGTACTTGCACTGACGATTAAAGATTTTTTATATCGTATCTGGTTCAATTGTCAATCTACTGCCACTGAATTTGATCTGCTGAAGAAAATATTCCACACGACTTCACAACAATCTGATTTAAACGGACCGTTTAAGCAACTGGTCTTATGTGAAAATAGAAAATATATTGCAGGTATTTCAAGCATTG
>WTAX01000249.1 GCA_013139395.1 Gammaproteobacteria bacterium
CAAAATGCATAGAATATGCATCGTTGCCTGAGTTAAGAGCAGCAAACAATTCCCCAATAGCTCAGCGGTAGAGTAGGTGACTGTTAATCACTTGGTCGCATGTTCGAATCATGCTTGGGGAGCCAAACAGTAAAAGCCTTGCATAACAATCGTTTGCAGGGCTTTTTTTATTGGCTAATGATGAGTTTTTATCGACTTATAAAGTTTTAAAGTACAAAAAAATCGTAATAATAATAAATAATAATTTTAATATATCCAGAAAGGATGCTTACAATGACAACTCAAATCACACTTAATATTGTTAAAACATTATCTCTAGCTGGCGCCGCTTTGATCGGCCTTATGGCTTTTGCTTTATTGTTTAATATCACTATTTAATAATACGTTTAACCCATAGTTTTTGTATGGTACAAAAGGCCCGTTTTTGCGGGCTTTTTTATTTTCTACTATATAAGTTTGAAGCGGCCTGCCCTGTCCATAATTCCTGCATTCGCCCTGATGATAGTGAAAGTTTTCTAATAACGGACTTCGAGAGGTTCATAGCCAAAAATACCACTGATATGATGAAAAAATGCATGTTTTCCCTGTAATTTCCACTGCTGAGTTATTTTCTCATTGATTTGTTTGTATTGAACCTGTTGTGATTTTATTGATTTTGAAGTTTCTAGTTTTCCCTGAATCGTTTCTTGATTTAACAGGTCAAGCCAGAGGATGCTGACACCCATAATATAATAAGGCCAGCTTTTTTGTATCGCTATAGACCAATCTTTGTCACTAGTATCTTCAATGCCGGGGTGTTTAGGATTGTCAGGATCATCAAGACGTATCTTTTCTATGATTTTTTCATTGATTAACTGAGCATATAACGGGTTGCTATTAATTTGCTGAAAAATTTTACGGGCATTTTCTGGTGTGGAGTAAAAAATAAAAGAAAATTGATGGCCTGCAGGATCTTTAGCAGCACGGCGATGAAAACGCCAGAGTTTAATATCCTTGTGATGGTTTTCAAGAACAGGATTGATAATTTGATGAGCGATGATAAGGTTACTGGAAAAATCAAGCGAGTCGAGTTCTTCTTGCCAGACCATTTTAAAGCGGGCGTACCACCAATAATGTGGTGACTCGACAACGGATCCAGACAATGTTTTAGGTGATAGTATTTGATAGTCTGAAATACCGGTGCTGACAGGATGTACTGAACAGGCACTTAGAAAATAGCTGAATAATAGAAATACCGAGAAATTAAGTCGGTTAGTCAAGGTAAAATCTTTAGATTTTTTGTTATTCATGCGTTTGATTAAAATTATTTAATTATTTCACTACATAGTGAATATAGCACAGAGGAACTAAATATTAATAGTCAAAACTTATCGCGTTACTAAATAACAACAATCCATAAGGCTTGTTCTGTAACAATCCTCAGCCAACTGATTTGCAGTAAATCAACTATTTCTCAATGGAAACAACTGAAAAGGACCAACAATCCCATTCTAAATAATTTTATTTGGAACTGTGTAGGATTGTCCCGTTTTTAAGTATTTTCTTAATCTCCCCCTGATTGAAACAGCCAACAAGCTGAAACAGGATATTGAATAGATTTAAATAAAAAAGGGAAGCAAACGCCTCCCTTTCTGACTATATTATCTATACCTGATTTTTACTGCAGGTGATATTCGCCAGCGGTTTCATTGTAGATAAAAACATTAGCACTGCTTTTTCCTGCTGCAGTAGGATTGCTTCCCATATATTGATTTACATCCCCTGCACTAGCAATGTCAGCTTGTTGGAAGTCAGCTGGATTAACATACTGCTCATACTCTGTACTCCAGACAGCAGTCTGATTTGAATTATCACCATAACTTAATATACCCACCTGTATGCTGTTTTGTTGACTTACTTCACCGTAAATATTTAATGATTCCTCATAAATAAGACTTGATAATGAATTGTCAGCCTGCACTGTACCGGTAATTGCAACTGAAGCAAAAAGAGTGGCCGTTAATAATGTTTTTAAAGTTTTCATGGTATTATTTCCTTTGATTGAGTTTGTCTTAATATTTTTATTAAGTATGGGTAAAGTTTAAAGGAAATATTTTTTAAATCTGTTCGTATTGATACGTGAAAAACTTCGGATTATACGTAATGAATTTTCCGGTCCAGCTAGTTTCAGTGTTTTTTGCAGGCTCGACTTTTTTTATAGGCTCCACAATGGTGGGATGTCTTGTCTCACCATGGATAAAATAAAGAATAAACGCTACTCTTAGAGTATGGTTAAATCTTTTAAATCAAATTTTGCTTTGCAATTCTATGTGGGGCTCACTGTCTTTCTTGCTGCTGTTGGTTTTGCCTTTTATAAGTATCAATCTCAGATTGATATGTTTATAACAATCTCATCAATTTTTTTTATTGTGATAATCCTTCCTGTGTTGGTTTTTTACTTGATACTGTCTTTATTTTTTAAAAGATAATTTCATCTTTAATTAAATTAAATAATTATCTTTACTGATTAATATTATACTTAGTATGCCCCAGGATATTAATTATGCTATAAAAGCATTTACTAATCCGCTTGATTAATAAATATATAATGCCGTAAGCAATTAACAGAGTTTAATAAATCAATGATAAAAAAATGGCAAAGTCCCGGGAAAAAGATTCTGCATAATCCACTATGTTTTATTAAACAGGTGATCAGAAGCTTTCAGGCTAATCAAGGGTTATTACTTTCAGGAGCAGTGGCTTATTATACTCTGCTGTCAATTATTCCTTTGTTTTCCCTGATTTTAATAGCCCTTTCGTATATCGTTGAACCCGATCAGCTGTTACAAATAACCAGTGAATATATTAACCTGGTTTTGCCTGGACAGGCATCAATCTTTATTGAACAAATAACACGTTTTACCACACAAAAACATATTGGTTGGCTTTTATTGCTCATATTGTTGTTTTTCAGCTCCATGACATTTACCGTTCTGGAAAATACGATGTCAATTATTTTCTTCCATCGAGTCAGTATACAACGTAGACATTTTTTGATTTCAGCTATTATTCCCTATTGCTATATTATTGTTCTAGGACTGGGAATGCTAATGATCACAACCATCAGCGGTGTGTTACAGGTTTGGGAAGGTGAAACAATATCCATTTTATTCTGGAGTTGGACTTTGGATGGCATGACAAAGACAATTTTTTATATTCTTGGTGTGACCGGGCTTATCCTGATGCTGACTTCAATTTATATGGTAATGCCAGTCGGGAAACTGAGTTTTAAACATGCATTAATTGGCAGTATCAGTGCAACATTTCTGTGGGAAATTGCACGTCATATTCTGGTATGGTACTTCTCGACACTTTCCATGGTCAATGTGGTCTATGGCTCTTTAACCTCTGCAATTGTCGTATTATTATTCCTTGAAGTTGGAGCTATAATTTTATTATTTGGTGCTCAGGTAATTGCAGAATATGAACGCATTGGATATGGAGAGTCTTGTCAGGGATGTGATGATTTCATTACAAATAAAACAGATACTGAGCTTTGACTCTGGTTTATCAAGTTAACACCCACCCCAGACAGGTTGCGTGTAAAAGTTGCGGCTATTGAATTCAGGGCCTCGGAAAACAACCTAAGCTACCATTATTTATATTGAGTTTTCAACCATTTAAGTGATTTTTCATATTCACCATAACTAGCAATTTTGTCTTTACTGGATAATGATTTATATTTGATATCGAGTAATTTAATATTTTCTTGCAAACTTCTTGATTTTATTTCTTTTAAAAACGCATGGTATTCATCTTCCTTTTTAGCAAAGACCAGCATATTTTCCCTTAAAGCCGTCCTTTTCTCTTTTTCTCTTTCTTCATCAATTTCATCAGTTTCTACACTTATCATTTCTTGTTTTAATTTTTTTGCTGATCGAGTGAGTGCAATCACTAACAAAAGCAGCACTCCCGATATAACTGGATAAGCTGACCAATTTGTTTCTATGTATTTATAGACCGCAGCAATTGAAAAAACACCCGATACCCAGGCCCATACAACATATAATTCTGCTTTATGGCTGAGTTTTTCCACCTCTTGATTAAAGAACATATCAATCCTTCAAAGTAACTAAACTTATTATCCTAAATTAATCAGTTGAATCGTAGCGAGAGCGATCACCAAAAGTAGGTTCAATTGATTTATTTAGGATTATAGTAGAATTTTAGACATTATCTTTGTATTTTGACATTACCAGATTGGGATATTTCTAAATTGAAAATTTTAGTGCTTGTGATCTCACAGCAATTACGTAGTTTCCGAAACAACGGCAAGTAACTTAACGAATATCAGAAACCAACATCATCCTTTACAATTAATTCAAATCATTATTTATCAAGCTTTGCTTTAACCTAGAATAATCTAAATTTATACCTGAGGAAAAATCAAATGAACAAAATACTTTCTTTCTATCAACAATTAAATGATAAAATTGACTTTATATCACCTGTATTCGGGCTGGGTATCCGCTTATATCTATTCAATATCTTTTTTACCTCCGGTTTAACAAAAATACAAAGCTGGGAAACCACAAAAATGCTCTTTGCCTATGAATATAATGTGCCATTATTAAATCCAGAATTAGCCGCCTGGATGGGTACTGCAGCAGAATTGACCTTACCTGTTATACTCGTCATTGGAATTTTATCACGTCCTGCAGCACTGGCCTTATTTGTATTTAATGCTATTGCTGCATTCTCTTATCCTGACATCAGTCCTGCAGGCACAGTTGATCACATCATGTGGGGCGTTATGTCGGCAGCAATTTTCTTTCACGGTGCAGGTAAATTATCATTTGACCACCTCGTACTAAGAAAAGTATTTGAGAAAAAAACAACGAAATTCCAGCTTAGTAATCAAGCAGAACTTGTTTCATAATATGTCATTGTTGACATGTGAATAATCAGGAGGGAAATTATGAACCAGGCAATAAGAACCTATGGGGTTGTGATTAATCTGGATTATTCACATCATCCAGTCAATGAATGCAAAGCTATCTGGCAGAAAATTTTTCAAACTATGATGCTCGAAGGCTTCCATAATGATAAAAGGATGTTCTTGATAACAACCATTCTGGACAAGGATACTGTATGTAATAAAGCAAGACATGCTTTAAATATTATGGATGCTCATCTTGAGGCTTATAATAAACACTCATTTCACTATATTACTGATTTTTTTATCATTGATATGAGTGATTATGTTGACTTACGCCTGCCGCCTCCTGATGTTGGCGTCATACTTAAAGAGCAACATCAGGCTAATACCTATACGCATTAACATGGTATGGCCTAAGACATTTGTATACTGAAATTGTAACTATTCAGTGTGTATTCTTAAATAACGCTTGTTAAGCCCATGGTCACTTATTTTTCTAACTTTGAGAACTCGCTGCGCTCAGACAATCAAAGTCAGAAAAATAAGCAACCACAGGCTTTTTGTAAATAATACGCTGAATAGTTACCTGGAATTTAGCTATTTCAGCCCCGATAAATATAAATAAATTTAAGCCAGTGCTATAGTTTAGGTTAAAGGAGGTCTTTTTATGTGCAGCACACCAAGATGTTCAGCAAAACCCCGAAACACTCATCGGCTGTCAGAGAGCATGTCCAGCCATCATTCTTATTTAAAAATGATGCGTAATGCTTCTCAACGCTATGAGCAGCGGCAGGAGGAATTAGCAAAACGACAGGCGAAACAAGCTCAAAAAAGCAAACCTGAAGCCGATGAAAATAATACCCTCAATCTTGAATATAACTCATTCAATGAAGGTAAAAGTACGCAATTAAAAAAACCTGAAGCTGGATTTTTTATGCACTTAATACAAAAAATAGTTAATTTAATTTTGCAAAAAACAAACCCGCATTTATCATGAATATCATAAAGAAAATCAGTAAAATTTTAGCACTTATTTTTTTTCTTTTTTCCTGTAATTCTTATGCTGCTTCATTGTGGTTTACAGAGCAGCTGATCAGCCTGCGTTTTGGCGTCAATAATATTTCACATCAACAACTAAAAACACTTTTACCGGAAATAGGTAATCACAAGGTGTTATTATTTGATGTCAGAAGACCTGATGAATATCTGGTAAGCCGAATACAGGGCAGTATACTCATTTCTCCCGACATGAGCTCTCAGGATTTCATCACTCAATACGGTAATAAGATTCACAATAAAACACTTATTTTTTATTGTTCCGTTGGCTATCGTAGTTCAGAATTTATGCAGCGCATTGAAAAGCAGGCCGCCGAAAAAGAAGTCAAATCAATGGCCAATCTAAAAGGTGGTATTTTTCGCTGGTATAATGAACATCACCCGGTTATAAATGATGCTGGAGAAACCAATGAGATACATCCAAGCGATGAATCATGGGCTGATCTCATTAATAAACGCTAAGTTTATATCATCAAAACACACTCTGAGTAGTTATAAATAACGATGCCGAAAATTAAAATAAAACGATTGAAACCATTATGAAACCATTAATAGCGATTTTCTTCTTAAGCATATTAATACAGCCTGTTTATGCATCATTTGATCATCAGCATAAGCTATGGCATTCAATTCTACAGAAAAATGTTCATATGATATCTGAGGGCGCAGCAAGTCAGGTTGACTATAGCAATATTAAAAAGAATCCCACTCAATTAGAGCAGTATTTAAAAACTCTCTCTGCCATCAACAACAATGAATTTCAGAAATGGTCAATCAATGAACAAAAAGCTTTTTTAATTAATGCTTATAATGCCTTTACAATCCAGTTAGTCATAAGCCGTTATCCTGATATTAAAAGTATTAAAGATATTGGCGGCTGGTTTAGCTCCCCCTGGAAAAAGAAATTTTTTGTCCTGTTAAATAAACAAAGAAGTCTTGATGATCTGGAACATACACTTTTACGTCAAAAAGGTCGGTATGATGATCCATTGATTCATGTCGCCCTGGTTTGTGCATCAAAGGGTTGTCCAGCACTCAGAAATACAGCTTATACGCCTGAAAATATTGAACAACTATTACCTGAAAATATGCAGTTTTTTCTTTCCGATAAAAAACGTAATCGCTATGATTCTAAATCCAGAACCTTAGCGGTATCAAAAATTTTTAGCTGGTATGAAAGTGACTTCACTCAAGGTTATAGAGGTATATTTTCTCTGAATGACTTATTTTCTCGTTACTCTGAAGCACTTTCAAATAATAAAGAAGACCAGACTCTCATTCAGTCAAAAAAAGTTGATATTATTTATCTTAAATATGACTGGAGTTTAAATGATTTCAGTCAATAGCTGCACACCCTGTTATTAAGCACTGGAACTGAATATAATAAGCTATATTTTTTCACTTTCCCGAGCTTATGAACAAAAATAAAACACAAAATACGCCCATGATCCAGCAATATCTTAGGATCAAGGCAGAATTTCCCCATATGCTGCTGTTTTACCGTATGGGGGATTTTTACGAATTATTTTTTGATGATGCCAAACGTGCGTCACAATTATTAGATTTGTCGTTAACAGCCAGAGGGCGTTCTAATGGCGAGCCAATACCAATGGCAGGTCTGCCCTATCATGCTGTTGATAATTATTTAATTAAACTGGTCAAACAGAATCAGTCCGTTGCTATTTGTGAACAAATTGGTGATCCTGCAACCGCCAAAGGCCCTGTAGAAAGAAAAGTAGTACGCATAATAACTCCAGGCACCATCACTGAAGATAATTTATTAGACGATAGAAAAGACAATCTGCTGGCATCAGTCTTTATCAGTGCCAGTGACATTAATGAAGCCAATAATACAGCGCAAAACGATAGAGCATTCGGGCTTGCTATTCTTGATTTAACCAGCGGTCAGTTTACTGTTTCAGAGCTTAACAGCCTGGAGTCTTTGCAGTCTGAATTAGAACGTCACCGACCTTCTGAATTATTGTTAGAAGAAGGATCTGCCGTAAAAGAAGCATTACAAATTCAACTGGGTAAACAAACAGCGTTTGCCGATCAGCCATCCTGGTGGTTTGATGAACAGACAGCAAGACAAACTTTAAATCAACAATTTGCCACCCAGGATTTAAAAGGTTTTGGCTGTGATGATTATCATAGTGCACTTAGAGCTGCAGGCTGTTTATTACAATATGTTCACAACACCCAGCGCACCGCCCTGCCCCATATTCACAGCCTGAAGCCTGAGCAACACGATACTTCCATTATTTTAGACACCATTAGCCGACGTAATCTGGAAATTGATTATTCCCTTAGTGGTAATAACGATCACACGCTCATGGCAGTCATGGATCAAACAGCAACAGCCATGGGCAGTCGTTTACTCAGGCGCTGGCTGAATCGTCCTCTACGTGATCATAAGATACTCAAACAACGCTATCAGAGTATTGAACAACTGCAGGAGGATAGTCATTTTGAAGATATTCACCCCGTATTAAAGCAAATTGGAGATATTGAACGAGTCCTGACTCGAATTGCTCTAAGAACAGCACGACCAAGAGATTTTGAACGTTTAAAACTATCGCTAAGTGCTTATCCCCTGTTACAAAGTGAACTGCTCACTATGACCGATCCACTGCTTCAGCAACTGGCACAAAAAGTTTCAGTTTTTCCTGATCAGTGTGATCTGCTTAAACGAGCTATTATTGAGAATCCACCGGTATTAATCCGTGATGGTGGTGTCATTGCCGGCGGTTATAACCTCGAATTAGATGAACTGCGTAATATTCAAAAAAATGCCAATCAGTTTTTAATCGATTTAGAAAATCGAGAAAAAGAACGCAGTGGTATTTCTACCCTCAAGGTCAATTATAATCGGGTACACGGTTATTTTATTGAAGTCAGCAGAGCTCAATCTGATCAGGTGCCGGATAATTATCAACGACGACAAACACTTAAAAGCAATGAGCGCTATATCACACCTGAATTAAAGGAATTTGAAGACAAAGTACTCAGTGCTAATGAAAAAGCCCTGGCAAAAGAAAAAGCACTTTATGAAGAATTATTTGATTTATTTGCTCCTCATCTAAGAGCTTTACAAATCAGCGCACAAGCCATTTGTGAATTAGATGTGTTAACTAATTTTGCCGAGCGTGCTATAACTCTGCAATGGTGTAAGCCGCAATTAAGCACTGAGCCTAAGCTGACCATTAAGCAAGGGCGTCATCCCGTAGTGGAACATATTCAGGAGGATCCTTTTGTAGCAAATGACATGCTGTTAGATGATACGCGCCGTATGCTATTAATCACCGGCCCCAATATGGGCGGTAAGTCAACCTATATGCGTCAGGCTGCATTGCTTACGTTGATGGCACATATCGGTAGTTATGTTCCCGCTCAATCAGCCGGTTTCGGACCCGTTGATCGGATCTTTACTCGTATTGGCGCATCAGATGATCTGGCAGGTGGACGTTCAACCTTTATGGTAGAAATGACTGAAACAGCCAATATATTACACAATGCCACCAAACAAAGTCTGATTTTAATGGATGAGATAGGTCGTGGAACCAGTACCTATGATGGTCTGTCGCTCGCCTATGCCTCAGCCCGCTATCTAGCCAGCAAGAACCTTGCATTTACTCTTTTTGCCACTCATTATTTTGAGTTGACACACTTACCTGAAGAGTTTGGTCAAATTGTTAATGTTCAT
>WTAX01000427.1 GCA_013139395.1 Gammaproteobacteria bacterium
AAGAACATAGATAAAAAAACCGGTAAGAAAAAAAGCAAAAGTTCTGAGATGTATGATGCTATTTTTAAAGAAGGCGAAAAGAAAAAACTTAAAGAAGAAAAGGACAAAGTTGAAAACTGGCATGAAATATATCCGGGACTTGCACCTAAAATCATTGATTACCAAAAACATGGTAGTTCAGCATCAATATTAATTGAACATTTATCTGGTTACACTTATGAAAAGATTTTATTAACTAAATCAAGTGCCTTACTAAAAGAAACAAGAAATCAACTATTTAAAACATTAAAAAACATCTGGAAAGAAACATATACCCCCAAAAGGATCTCCGCTGGATACATTAATCAATTAAACAAACGCCTTGATGCGGTTTACTCTATTCATCCTGAATTTATACAATTAGACAGTTATATTTGCGGTTATTCTATACTTAATTTTAATACACTATTAAAAAAAGCCGCCATTTTTGAAGAAAAATTCGCCTCAGCACCCTTTTCTGTCTATATACATGGCGATTTAAATGTTGACAATATCATTTATGATTCACAAGATGAGAAAATTAATTTTATCGATTTACACCGTTCACAATATATGGATTATATTCAGGATATCTCTGTTTTCATGGTTTCAAATTATCGCTTACAAGTACTTGATCGACCTCTACGCCGCAGAATATTAGAAACAGCTCTGATTTTTTATAATATGACTCAAGAATATGCAAAAAAAATGAATGATAATACATTTGATATTCGTTTGGCATTAGGCTTAGCACGATCATTTGTTACTTCAACCCGCTTTATTTTAGATAAAACACTGGCTGAATCAATGTATATGCGTTCACGATATTTAATTGAAAGTGTCTTAAAAACACCCACTAACAAATTATCAAATTATAAATTACCAATTAAAGAAATCTTTACCGGATAACGATAACTGATAACAACAGCCGCTAACAATATTCGATAACTATATTCGACAACAACACAGGTTAATTATGATACATACAATAGAATCTATTTCTCAAGAACTCATTCAGGAACAAACATTTGTACCTGAATTATTAAACTTAAAAATAGGTGGCTGTCGATTAAATATACAATCAAATTCCAGGGTATTAATTGATAAGTTAAGCGACTATTTTTCTAGTTGCAATGTGATTGGCGATAATAATACGGCAGACATTAATATAATAGCCATAGAACGTAAAGCACCTGAGCTGGGTATTAACTTTATTGATTGGCAGCGTGAACCAGGAAAAACCGGTCGTAAAGATGAATACTTTAATCTCAAAAATGCCAGAGTAGTTAGAAAAGTTCGTACTGGAATGGTCTTTTTACAAAGTAAAAATTTAATCATTGCAGCCGGTCCCTGTATTCAAAATGATAATCAAGTTATTAATTTTATCAATTCTCAGTATATGAACTGGTTACAACAGCAAGGCTGGTTAATATGTCATGCTTCAGGTTTAGTCCATAATGGGCAAGGACTTGCGATAGCTGGTTTTTCTGGTGGTGGTAAGTCAACACTCATGCTTGAATTTATGAATGATGCATCCGTCTCTTATATGACAAATGATCGACTCTTTATTCGCACTTCAAACACCAGTACATCAAAGAATGAAACCCATATGTCCGGCATTCCAAAACTTCCACGAATTAATCCGGGTACAATTACAGGGAATCCTGCTTTGCATTCATTAATGTCTCAAGATGAATTGGCCACATACCAGGCAATGGAACAGGAAAAGTTGTGGCATATTGAAGAAAAATACGACGTTCCAATAAAGCAGATTTATGGCGATCAACGTATGCAAAATGATTCCCTGTTAAAAGCATTTGTTATTTTAAACTGGCAACGTAAAAGTGTTGAACCTGTGGCACTTACTGAAATTAACCTGGAGGAACGTCGAGATTTACTAAAAGCCATAATGAAATCCTCTGGTCCATTTTATCAGGATAAACAGGCAAATTTTCAAACTGATGAAATTCAGTTTGATGAAAATGCTTATCTATCTGCCCTATCAGGAATTAAAATTTATGAAGCTCACGGCGGGATCAATTTTAGTCAATTAACAAAACTTTGTATGAATATTTTAAACTAAATAAGTGTTCAACACGTGAACATTATTCATTTACTATTCGCATCAGAACCTGTCATTTAGGAACTTTTTGAGCATGATTATGAACTATGAATTAATGATATTAAGACATGGGAAATCCGATTGGAATACTAACGATACTGATTTTGATCGTCCTATTACCGATCGCGGGAAAAGAGGTGCTCAACGTATTGGTGTATGGTTAGCCAAAAATGGATTAAAACCTGATGCAGTGATCAGTTCACCCGCTAAAAGAGCCCGGCTGACGGCCGAAAAAATGATGAAAGCAATGGGTGAAACTGACCGTTACGTTATTTATGATAAAAGAATTTACGAAGCCACTTTAAATGATCTATTAGACGTACTTTCAAGCATTTCTAAGGAAACAAAAAGAGTCATATTAGTGGGACATAATCCTGGTTTAGAGCAGCTATTAATCTACTTGTGTCATAAAAAAATCACGATCCCTGAAGATGGTAAATTATTACCTACAGCAACTTTAGCTTATTTGTCACTACCCTGCGAATGGAGAAAAACAAAGAAAAATTCAGCCACGCTACTCAAAATACAACGCTCAAAATTCTTACCAAAAAAATTTCCATATCCTTCTTTTGATGGTAATGAACAACGTATCCGACCCGCTTACTACTATACTCAATCATCGGTTATACCTTATCGTTACAACAAAGGTGAACTTGAAATCTTACTTATCTTATCCAGCAAGAAAAAACATTATGTTATCCCTAAGGGCATTAAAGAGCCCGGGCTCTCTGCTCGTGAATCTGCAGAAAAAGAAGCATTGGAAGAAGC
>WTAX01000412.1 GCA_013139395.1 Gammaproteobacteria bacterium
AGCCTGCACCAGCTTTTCTAATTGTTGCAGAGAATGATAATTACGGCTAAATAAAATCACCCCGCCTATCAGGGGATCAGCCAGTAAAACCTTATCATCGGCAGTTAACTCCTGCCCTGCAATATCCACCATAACCGGACCAAGCGTCATATTGTTTCCTTAAATCGATTAAATTCGCCTAAAGCTGTCAATTATTATTAACGAAGAAAAAAGCATCTCTATGTGCAATTTATTTATTACTTTTTACATCAAGTTTATCACGTACTGCATCACCCAGCATATTAACCGCCAGCACCACTAACATCAATGAAATACCCGGTACAAGTACCATATGAGGTGCCATAAGAAGGTATTGCGTACCATCGCGAATCATACTGCCCCAGGATGCCTCCGGTGCCTGCACTCCCAGTCCGAGAAATGAAAGTCCCGCCTCGGCAATAACAACACTGGCAATACCAAAGGTAAATTCAATGATCAGCGGAGCAACAATTAAAGGCAGGATATGGAATACTATAATGCGTCCATGAGAGGCACCCAGAGCCTGTGCAGACTGTACATGTTCTCGTTGTTTGATCGCCATCACCTGAGCCCGTGAAAGCCGTGCATAACCCACCCAGCTGACCACGCTCAGAGCAATGATCACATTGGTAATGCCCGGTCCCATTAGTCCTGATAAGGCGATAGCCAGTAATATACCGGGAAATGCCAGAAAAATATCAATGATACGTACAATAAAGTGATCCCAGTGACCACCCACATAACCACTGATCACACCAATCGTAGTCCCCACCAGCAAAGAGACAAAAATCACACCAAAAGTAATAACAAAGGAAGTATAGGCTCCCACCATAAGACGATCAAATAATGGCCGCCCTAGATCATCATAGCCAAAAAAACTTTGCGTATCAGATGTCAAAAGAATTTTTTCCAGAACAATGTCATTCGGATGTAAGTCTAAAACAGGCACCAATAACACCATTAATAGCCATAATCCTAAAATAAATAAGGACAGCTTAATTTTTAGCGATGTATAGGAGACAGATTTTTTATGAGTATTTATTAGCATTAGCTCTTATCAATAATTATCCCAGCCTGATACGTGGATCAAGCATGCCATAAACAATGTCAGTCAGTGTATTCACTACAACATACGTGGTACTGATCAATAAAATACAGGCCTGAACAACAGGGTAATCTCTTTTTTGAATGGATTCGATAGTCAGCTGTCCCAGACCGGGCCAGGAAAATACAATTTCGGTGATCACAGCACCTGCCAGCAATGCGCCTATTTGCAAGCCGATTAAAGTAATCACGGGTAACAAGGCATTACGTAAGGCATGTAAGCCAATAATGCGTGCCCGACTCAGGCCTTTTGCCTTGGCGGTACGAATATAGTCTTCATTGAGTATTTCTAGTAGTGAAGCTCTGATCATTCGAGACAAAACGGCTGCCAGTGCAGTACCAAGGGTTACAGCGGGCAAAACTAAAGAGTCGAGACCACTTTTGCCACTCACCGGAAACCAGCCGAGAAACACTGAAAAAAACAAAATCAGCAGCGGTCCCATTAAAAAATTGGGTATTGAAACACCCATCAGAGAAAAGCTCATGGCACCGGCATCTGCCAGTTGATCCTTTTTAAGTGCCGCAAGAATACCTAAAGGAAAGGCAATCATAAAGGCCACCAATAATGAGGCCAGGGTTAATTCCACTGTCGGGCCGATACGCGCAGAGATAAGCTCAGAAATTGGCTTTTTTGAATGTAATGAATAACCCAGATCAAAATTAATCAGGCCATGTATAAAGTGATAAAACTGCTGCCATAAGGGTTTATCCAGACCTAATGACTGACGCAGAGCTTCGCGATCAATGGCTGTCGCAGACTCACCCAGCATGACTTCAACCGGATCACCGGGCACCATGTGAATGAGCATAAAGACAATAAAGACAACACCAAAGATAACGACAAAGGCACTGAGCAGGCGCGAGAGAATATAATTAAGCATTAAGGATTATCTCTCATATTGTTTTCATCAATAAGGACAGGTATCCCCACTTCAATGAGTTGAAATAATTCAATCACTTGTGAATTGCGCATTCTTATACAACCATGCGAACTGGGAATACCCATTGGATTATTATCCGGACAACCATGAATATACACATAGCGACGCATGGTGTCCTGCTTTCCTAAACGATTGAAGCCCACTTCTAAGCCGCTCAGCCACATAATCCTGGTGAGGATCCAGTCCCGTCCGGGATGTTCTTGTTGTAATTGTTCAGAGCAGATCTCACCCGTCGGCCTGCGCCCGATAAAAACGCTGTTTTCCGCACAGCCTGCACCAATTTTAGCGCGTATTTTATGCCAGCCTCTGGGCGTACATTCACTACCCGATTGTTCACCGACACCATTTTTTGCCGTGGCAATGATTACATCAAATAATACCGCATTATTATCAATAAGCTGCAGGCGCTGTTCGGCTACTGAAATATGAATATAACGCTGAGTCAGTTGTTTAATTTCAGATGATGTTAATGTCATTTTGAACCTTGTGCTTTTGTAGCAGGTAATAGCCGCTGAACATGTTTTAATGCATCATAATTACCATCAGATGATACACGATAATCATGTATGTCATCTTGAAAAAAAGCAATATTATCTTCATACCAAAGTGAAACATAGGGCAATAAACGATGTAATTGCTCTTGTAATTCCTGATACGTATTTGCCTGCTCCGTGAGACTTTGCTGTTCGGCCTTTTCAATTAATTGATCAATAAGTGCATTATTTAAGCGACCACGATTCGCACCTGATGGCGGCAATGAATCACTATGAAACACATAACGAAATATGTCAGGCGTACTGATACCCACCCAGGTCAGACTATAAAGCTGGAAATGACCGTTTTTTATATCACCATAAAAAGTACCCCAGTCATAGCTGCGAATATCCACATCAATAAAAATCTCTTTTAACTGACTTTGAATAATAGTCGCAATTCTGATGCGAAAAGGATCGCTTGAGGTCTTATAGGTCAATTGCAAACGCTTTTGCCCGGAATAACCTAACTGCTGCATTAGCTCAATGGCTTTTTTCTGATCAGAATTATAGCCTGTTAAGCGGGCACCTGCCCAATGCTGTTCAGGAAAAAAACCATTGGCTTTTTGTGCACCATTGCCCAGGGCATAGCGAATAATTTTATCTCTGTCCAGAGCATAAGCAATAGCTTGTCGCAATGCTAATTGACTGGTATTTTCATCATTTAAATTAAAGCCTAAATAAGTGTAGTTAGAACCCATTTTAGTTAACGATTTAATTGCCTTATTATCTTTTAAGTAAGTGATATGTTCAGGAGGTAAATTATTTTGTATCAGGTCTAATTCACCACGAAGTAATTTTAAAACGCGAACCGTAGGATTGCTGACTTTTAAAAATTCAAAGAGTTGTTGATCGGTTTGTCGACGAACAAATAATTGCTCATCAAACGGCCAGTGAGAAAACACAAAAGCACCACTACCAACAGGCTTATCATTAAATGAATGTCCTGATTTAAGCAGATCTTCCGGCACAATACCAATCACTAAGAAGGCTGGAAATAAAGGATCAGGCCGGGATAAATAAAAATCAATGGTGTGCTCATCAAGCACCTTGATGCGTTCTATATGTTTTAGTGAATTACGATGTGGTGAAGCTGTTTTTATATCTAAAACTGCATCATAAGTGGCTTTAATGTCATGCGCTGTGAGTGCTTTATTATGATGAAATCGGGGAAATTGCGAGAGTGAATTTTTTAGCAGTGTAAAACGATAATGTTGTGCATCGATTTGCTGCCAGCGGGTGATACCGGGAATGGGTTTATTATCAGTCCCAAACTCTACCAGGCGTTGATAAATTAAGCGGTTGATACGCCCTGAAGCAGCATCCGTAGCCTGCAGCGGATCGAGTGTGACCGGTGCCGTACTTAAACCAAAACGTATTGCTTTATTGATACCATGATGATTAGCCTGCTCATCTGAACAGGCTGTTATACTAAAAAGAAAAGCGGTAATTAAAACACTCAATAAAATCCGTTTAATCACACAGCCCATAATCACACGACCCTTGATTTCACAGCTTAGTCCTGCCAGTTTTTATAAGGATTTTTAATCAACATGGAATTATAGTAACGCTCATCACCGGAGACTTCTTCTCCCAGCCATTTCTGAGCATCAAACGACTCATTTTCATGACTTAATTCAATTTCAGCCACAATTAAGCCTTGATTGTCACCGGCAAACTCATCGATTTCCCAGGTGTGTTTACCGGCAGTAATATAGTGACGAGTTTTTTCAATAAGAGGTTTAGCACATAGCGTTGACAATAATTCACTGGCATCATCCATAGGAATAGGATATTCAAATTCCTGACGACGCACTCCAAGCGTTGCACCTTTGATGTTCAGATTGGATTTATCACCTTCGATACGCACCCGTACCGAGGACTTATCTGAACCTACCAGATAGCCCTGTCTGAATTGTATGCTGGAATGAACCTGCTGGCGCCAATCATCATTGATAAGTAGAAATTTTCTTTCTATCTCAATACCCATTACTTTATTTCCTTTTAAAAAGAGCAATCGACTCTACATGTGAAGTGTGTGGAAACATATCCATTACACCGGCTTTAACCAGTTTATAGCCATTTTGGTGAACCATAATTTCGGTATCTCT
>WTAX01000550.1 GCA_013139395.1 Gammaproteobacteria bacterium
AGCCTTACCACGACTTTTTAAATCATCAACCACCGCATGCACTTCATTATCTGAAACGAAGGCACCATGAACTCGTAACGGATAGCCCATACCTGGTGGTAAATAAAGCATATCACCATGACCTAACAGGTTTTCGGCTCCCATTTGATCAAGAATGGTTCGAGAATCAATCTTTGATGACACCTGAAAAGCAATTCGGGTAGGAATATTGGCTTTAATTAAACCAGTGATTACATCCACAGAAGGCCGCTGAGTAGCAATAATTAAATGTAAGCCGGCGGCACGAGCTTTTTGTGCCAGACGGGCAATTAATTCTTCCACTTTTTTGCCTACGATCATCATCATATCGGCAAATTCATCAATAACAATGACAATAAAGGGTAAAGATTCTAATTCTGCTGCTTGTGCATCAGGAGTTAATGGATTAGGAGTAAACAGCGGGTCCAGAATAGGAGCACCCGCATCAATAGCCGCTTCAATCTTCTTATTAAAACCAGCCAGATTCCTGACACCCATGGCCGCCATCAATTTATAACGGCGTTCCATTTCGGCAACACACCAGCGTAAGGCATTGGCAGCCTCTTTCATATCAGTAACAACAGGCGCTAATAAATGAGGTATATCTTCATAAATAGATAATTCCAACATCTTTGGATCCACCATAATCAAACGGAGTTTGTCTGGTGATAATTGAAATATCATACTTAAAATCATGGAGTTAACCCCCACTGATTTACCTGAACCTGTTGTACCCGCCACCAGAAGATGCGGCATTTTTGCCAGATCAGCAACCACCGGCTGACCACTGATATCATGCCCCAGACCCAATGGAATACTGGCTTTACTATCAGCAAATTCTTTAGAACCTAACACTTCACTGAAATAGACCATTTCCCGGTGTTCATTAGGGATTTCAATACCTACGGTAGACTTACCGGCAATCACTTCTACCACACGAATACTGACAACCAGCATTGCTCTTGCCAGATCTTTGGATAAATTCGTCACCTGACTGACTTTAATGCCTGGAGCCAGTTCAATCTCAAAGCGGGTGATCACCGGCCCCTGACTGACAGAAACGACTTTAACTTGTAAATTATAATCCGCCAGTTTTTCTTCAATAAGACGTGAAGTCTCTGCCAGTGCTTCTGGTGAAGTAACGTGAGTAGATGGTTGGGCATCATCTAATAAAGATAATGAGGGCAGACCATCAATGGCATCATGGGTAAATAATTGCGTTTGTTTATCTTTATTGACCCGATCACTTTTCTTGCTCGTTTGAAATCGGGGCTCAATTCTGAGCATATTACTTGATTTAGCATTTTTAAGGGCTATTTTTTTCTCATAAGCTGCTTTTTTCAGTGCTTCTTTTTCGGCCTTTTTCTGAGCTTTAATACGCAGTTTATCTTCTGATTTTGACAATGATTGTTTAAATAGTGAAATACCCAGAGGATCTTGTTCGGCTTTTTTTCGGGCACGTTCATCACGCCACTGATACCAGCGATTAATCAGATATTTATTGGCATTGATAACCATAGCTCCAATGGTATCCATTAGCCATAACCAGGATAAGCCGGTAAATAACGTAATGCCGATAAGAAACAGAGTCAATAATAATAAAGTGGCACCAACAAAACTGAAAAGTTGTTGTAATTGCTCGGAGGTGACTTCACCTAAAATACCACCCGCATTCAACGGAAAAATAACCGATGGATGGGTAAAATGCATACTGGAGAGACCGGCGCCAGCAATAATGGTTAAAATAAAACCAATAGTGCGCAGGGTAATATGCCCGCTATGAAATACCTCTTCTTCATTTCTGCCACGATAAACAAGCCAGCCGCTATAGAAAAGCATGGTAGGAAAAAGAAAGCCCAGATAGCCGAATAAATATAAAAACAAGTCTGAAAACCAGGCACCAAACTTACCACCACTATTGTGCAATTTAGAAAGATCTATGGTTTCTGCAATACTATGAGACCAGCCGGGATCCGATGGCGAATAGGTAAATAATGCAATAAACAAATATAAACTAATAGCGATAAACAGAAAAAACACACTTTCTTTAATGCCTCGGATCACCTTAGCCGAAAGCGGTTTTTTTGCGACGGATTTTTGCGCCGACTTTTGTGTTGACGTTTTTTTTGTTTGCGTCTTTTTTCCTGGACTTGTTAGTGCTTTCTTTTTAACTGATTGCGGCAAAATTTATATTTCTTTGTGTTAGTAGATTAATTTAAATGGAGTGAAGTAATATGCCTCATTTTAATGCAGGATGAACAATTTCACCAGCATCAATATTTACCCCGGCTTGCAGTGCTGCAGTTAAATTATCAGGAGAGTCGGCCAGGTCTGTCAAAAAAGGAATTAAACTGGCGGATAAAGCCTGTGAAGCTGTTTTTGGCACACTACCGGGCATATTTGTCACACCAAAATGTGTAATGCCATGTTGAACAAATGTTGGTTCATCAAAGTTGGTTGGCCGTGTTGTTTCGATACAACCACCCTGATCAACAGAAATATCAATAATCACACTACCCCTCTGCATTTGCATAACATCCTGTTCACTCACCAGATGCGGCGCTTTTTCCCCCACCACAAGCACTGCACCAATCAACAGATCAGCAACTCTAGTATGCTTCTGAATACTGGCTTTATGTGGATATAAGGCAGTGACGTTATGACCTATATTTCGCAATGCTTCCATCTTGTCTCGATTGCGCTCAAAAACAACCACTTCCGCACCCAGATTTGCTGCTACATGGGCCGCATGACCACCAGCCATTCCACCCCCCAAAATCACCACCTTGCCTCTTTCACTGGCAGGCACACCGCCCAGCAGCAAGCCTTTACCACCCATGGATGAATGTAATAAATGGGTTCCGATCTGCACCGATAAACGACCGGCAATATCACTCATAGGAGCCAATAAGGGTAGTTTTCCATCAGGCATTTCAACTGTTTCAAAAGCAATCGCTTTTAAACCTATAGAACATAATCGTTGTGTCAGTTCAGGTAATGCCGCAAGGTGCAGAAAAGAAAACAGGATATGTTCTTTATTAAGTATAGTCAGTTCTGCTTCTATGGGTTCTTTTACTTTTACAATTAATTGAGCACTGTCATAAAGTGTCTGTGCATCCGACAGTACTTTTACTCCAAGATTTAAATAATCATCATCACTATAACCACTGATAACACCCGCCTGACTTTGAATGCTTACTTCATGTCCTTGTGATACAAGCTGTGCAGCCGCTTCAGGTATGAGTGCCACACGACCTTCCTGTGGTTTTATTTCTTTAGGAACACCAATTTTCATACTTATCTCCAGATACGTAAAAGAAAAAATTGAACAATAGTCATTTTAGCTTAATTAATGCTTGGAATTTATTTTTACAAGCCCCATAATTTAACTATAATATAGTTTACAACTTTCCACCTTTATTTGGAGTTATTTAATGAGTGATGCAAAACACTGCAAACTTTTAGTCCTTGGTTCTGGTCCTGCTGGTTATACTGCTGCTGTCTACGCTGCACGTGCTAACCTTGAGCCCGTTATTATCACAGGTATGGAACAAGGCGGTCAATTAATGACCACCACTGAGGTTGATAACTGGCCTGGTGATGTAGACGGCGTTCAAGGGCCTGATTTAATGGAAAGAATGCGCAAGCATGCTGAACGCTTTAACACTGAAATTATTTTTGACTATATTAATGAAGTCGACTTATCAACAAAACCATTTAAACTTAAAGGTGATTCAAAAAGCTATACTTGTGATGCGCTAATCATTGCAACAGGTGCTTCTGCTCGCTACCTTGGTCTTGAATCAGAAGAAGCATTCAAAGGACGTGGTGTTTCCGGTTGTGCAACTTGTGATGGTTTCTTTTATAAAAATCAGAAAGTGATTGTGGTTGGCGGTGGTAATACTGCTGTTGAAGAAGCGCTCTATTTATCAAATATTGCATCAGAAGTCACCATTGTTCACCGCAGGGATAAATTCAGCAGTGAAAAAATTCTGGCTGATAAACTGATTGAAAAATCAAAAACAGGTAATATTAATATCGAATGGAATGCCGGCATCGATGAAATACTGGGCGATGATGCCGGTGTAACAGGTGCACGTATAAAGAATACTCAGGATGGCTCTACTAAAGATATTGAAGCCATGGGTGTTTTCATTGCTATTGGCCATAAACCCAACACCAGTATTTTTGAAGGTCAATTAGACATGGAACATGGTTATCTAAAAACCAAAAAAGGTTCTGATGTCAATGCGACAGTCACCAGTATTGATGGTGTATTTGCCGCAGGTGATGTTTCTGACTATGTCTATCGTCAGGCAATTACTTCTGCCGGAACTGGATGTATGGCTGCTCTGGATGCTGAACGTTATTTAGATGATCTTAAAGACTAAATAATAATTCCTGGATGGTATACACTGGGCATCAGAACCTGTCATTTATTATTGGCTGATTTTATGTCAATATGAGCCTGATAATGAATGACAGGTTCTGATGCGAATAGTAAATGAATAATGCTCACGTGTTGAAACACTTATTTAGCATTATCTCTACCCTTATTACAAGTAACCATAAGCATGGTTACTTATAGATAATACGGGTACAATAATATTAATAAATAATTTTTTTATCAATCGGGCTATATTGACAAACATGAATTTAAAAAAGAAAATTTTGACACATAATAAACTGTCTGCAGCAGTCACTAGTTCATGTCTGTTAGCAACACTCTCATTTACTCCAGTCATTCAGGCTGAAGATTTATTAGATGTTTATGGTTTAGCTTACCAGACTGATCCTGTACTGAAACAGGTTATCTCACAAAGACAAGCTATTGGTGAGGGTTCAGTGCAGGCATTTTCCAGATTTTTACCCGTCATCAGTGCTTCTGCCGATACATCAGGTAATAATAATGACAAACCCAAAACCAGAGATAGTGATACATCCTATAACCGACATGGTTATAGCCTTGATTTAAACCAGAGTCTTTTTGATAATAGCAACTATGTTAATTATAAGATTTCTAATCTTGAGATCAGTAAGGCTGATGCTTTTTTAAATGCCGCACAACAAGATTTAATTATTCGTTCTGCTGATGCTTATTTTAGAACCCTGGCAGCAATTGATAAAGTCGGCTTCACTAAAGCCGAAAGAAAAGCCATTAGTCGCCAGCTTGATCAGGCAAAACGACGTTATGAGGTGGGTATTATTGCCATCACCGATGTCCATGAAGCACAGGCTGGATTTGATAATGCCAATGCACAGGTCATTTCTGCAGAAAATGAACTTCTAATTACCAAAGAAGTGTTACGAGAGTTAACAGGTCAATACATTGATATTGTCTCAGCTCTGTCAGAAAAAATTCCATTATCACCCCCAACACCCGAAAAAATAATGCATTGGGTTGATCAGGCACTTAGTGGAAACTACACCTTACTTGCAGCAAAAGAAGATACCCTGGTCAAAAAAGAAAATATTAATCTGCAACGCTCAGGTCACTACCCAACATTGGGGTTAACTGCATCTTATGGCTATTCAAAAGATAACCTCAGCAGATCGTTTGAGAGTTCTTCGCAATCTAAGGACAGTTCAATCGGTGTTAACATCTCTATCCCCATTTATGAGGGTAATTCGGTTGTATCTAAAACCAGACAGGCTCAATATGACTTTCAGCAGAGTCAGGAAGCC
>WTAX01000488.1 GCA_013139395.1 Gammaproteobacteria bacterium
GACACAGGTGCATTTCTTCCATCTCAATCCCTGTGTTGAATACTGGGGAGACTTAAAAACAGACAAGTCTCAGGCCAAAGAGCAGTTTTATCGCTGGTTAAACAGCAATGACTTAGCCATACCCTCATCAGCATTAGCAGCTGAAACCACTAATCCCTTATTATCCAATCTGGGAACTCAGGGCAAAGATTTTTTATACCTGCTTCAGGAACACACCAGTATTGAAATCCCGGTTTATGAATCACCGGAGACATTAGCCTCTGAACAAGGTGAGCAAATATCGGTATTGCATCAAATTCAATCCGATATTCTGCAATTACGTGACCGGCGTAGTACTCATGCTGAATCAGAAGAAAAATTTAAAGACGACAGCATCACTGTGGCCTCAGCCCATAGTGCTCTGCGGGAAATTCAGGCGCTGCATGACTGGCTCTTACATCAGATAAATAATGATTCTGATAACGAATATAAGCTGACCCCTAAAGATATTCTCGTCATGTGTCCTAATGTGGAAAACTATGCGCCCTATGTCGATGCGGTTTTTGCTCACGGCTGGACTGACTGGAGTGAACAAGTACCTCCCTTACCGTGCTCCATCGCAGATAGAACTTTAAAAGATTCTGAACCACTGGTGCAGGCATTTATTGATTTATTAGATCTGCCCGATAGTCGCTTTCAGGTAAGTCAGATCCTGGCTTATTTACGTTTACCCGCATTGCAGGAAAAATTTAACTTCTCAGAAGATGACTTATTATTACTGGAACGCTGGATCAACCATGCCGCTATCCACTGGGGACTGGATGGTGATCATAAACAACAGATTCTAGCAAGTGATGCCAATAACATGGCTGACAGCATGAATGATAAATTCAGCTGGCATCAGGGATTAAATCGTTTGCTATTAGGCTTTGCCCAAAGTGATCAGACAGATATCTATCAGGATCAACTATTATTACCTGATGTTGAAGGCGATGAAGCCTTACTGCTGGGACGTTATTTTGAACTACTGGAACAACTGCAATACTATGCCCGTGCCTTAAAAACAGATAGAACCCCCAACGACTGGATGCGATTTTTACTACAGGCCAAAGATACGTTGTTTAGTCCCTTATCTGTAGACAGCAATGCACAGCAGATTATCGATCAGGCCATTGATGATCTGGGCGAATATACCAGCTCGGCTGTATATGATAAAAAACTACCCTTATCCGTTATTCGTGATTTCTTATTAAGCCATTTCAGTCAGCCGGAACCGGGTCGCCAGTTTATGGCAGGGCAGGTGACTTTTTGCTCTATGGTGCCGATGCGCAGTGTACCGTTTCGCATTATTGCTGTGCTGGGGCTTAATGATGGTGAATTTCCCCGTCAGCGTCAGCCAATGGGCTTTGACCTCATGGCAATGCAGCCGCCGCGCAAGGGTGATCGTTCACTGCGGGGTGATGATCGCTACCTGTTCCTTGAAGCATTGATCTCCTGTCGTGAAAAACTCTATCTCAGCTATCAGGGTCATGATATAAAGACCAATAATAAACGTGAGCCTTCTTTGGTGCTGCAGGAACTTATTAATTATTTAGAAAAAGGCTATGGCTGGAAATTGACGGAAGGAAGCTCCAGAACAGATGATCAAGACTTACTCAAAGTCCCTCTGCAAGCTTTTAATAAAGACAACTACACCGGCCAGCCGCTGAAAAGCTTCAATGCCAACTGGTTAAAACTCAGTGAACCCGGAGAGCTGAGAAACAACTTAAACAAAGTGGCTGAATTACTGCCTTTTACTAATACATCAGCTACAACAGCTAATACCTCCGAGAGCGATGAAATAACTCTCAACGCAGAGCAATTAGTACAGTTCTTTGATAACCCCGGTAAACAATTTGCGCAACATCGACTGGGACTCTATCTGGAACAACAGCAATTATCAGTACCCGAAGACAGCGAACCCTTTGTGGCTGATCATTTAGATCGTTATCTGATTCAGGATAAGATCATCAGCACCGTCTTAACTGAACATGGCAGTGTTCAGGAGAAAGATCAGTCTATGAGTGACCTGATGCGCGGCTTTAGTCTCAGCGGCAGCCTGCCGGATACACCGACTATTGAAGATGATTTACAGCAATGGCAGGAACAGGCCTGTGAGTTTGCTGAGCATGTAAATGATCTGATTAACGTTAGTGAGCAGAAGATTAACACTCAGTCAGTCAAAGTCAGCATAGACAATATTACCATTGAAGCTGAATTACCGCTATTAAATAACACCTTACTCTACTGGCGACTGGCCAGCCCCAAAGGTAAGGATGATATGCGCTTATGGATACATCACCTGATTGCCCAGGTGGCGTTTAAAAATGACGCTGCTCCTTATGAGACAAAAGGCATCTTCCGTGGTAAAGATGACGCCTTATTAAGCGTCCGTTTTGACCCCGTTGATTCAGCACAACAATTATTAACAGACTTAATTCAATGCTGGAAAGAGGGCATGCAGGAGCCGTTATTATTAAATGCAGCATTAGGACAAAAACACTGCCTCATTAAAAAAGACCGAAAAAACCAGCCGGTGATTAAACCCTTAACTGATTATAGTTTCT
>WTAX01000501.1 GCA_013139395.1 Gammaproteobacteria bacterium
AGCCCGTCCTGAAATAATTTCTTTAGTTAAATTCCCTCAGTATATATGATGAAAATCATGCTCTTGTAATAATTGTTTTGTAATAAAGGACGTCATTAATGGAAATATTTGAACTTAAAGACCATGAATACATTGAATTGAATAACCTGTTAAAGGTCACCGGCTTATGTGAAAGTGGCGGTGTTGCTAAAATGCTGATTGCCGATGGTCAGGTTAAGGTTGATGGTCAGGTTGAACTGCGTAAGCGTTGTAAAATTCGTCAGGGACAAATTGTTTTATTTAATGATCAGCAGGTTCAGGTGAATTAGTTTATATCAAACACATATACATGAATAAACCATTATTACTCAAACACATATTAGCCGAGTTAGAAATTGTACATCAAAGTGCTGTTGATGCCGCTCAAAGAGCCTATGAAACAGCAACGGATGATGAGAATACAGCAGAAAATAAATATGATACCCTGGGCTTAGAAGCCTCTTATCTGGCCCATGGGCAGTCTGAACGTGTTGCCGAATGTAAAGCTGATGTCATGGCGTTTAAAAAATTACAGCCCCTTGATTTTTTCTCAGATACCCCTGTTGCGATTGGTGCATTAGTTTATATTGAGGATGAACTGGGTGATGAACAGATTGTTTTTCTAAGCCCTGTTGCAGGAGGGCTGAAAATAAAATTTAATAATAAAGAAATTACCCTGATTACCCCGTCATCTCCTCTTGGCAAGGCATTATTCACTTGTTTTGTGGATGATGAAATTGAAGTGGCCTTCTTTAATGATAATAAGCCTGATAATAAAAAGCTTTATCAAATAACCGCAATCTATTAATCAGCAGATATAATTTTTTGAGATTTCATATGAAACTGTTTTTTACACAAATTTTTGTGGAACTCGTTGCTTAAAAAAAATATAATGCAAGGTCTTTTAATCACCCATAGTATGAAATTTACTAATATTCTATGAAAATTGCTGTAAGTGAGCTAATTGTCCGCTTTATGGAGCGTCTTGGTATTGACCATATTTTTGGTATGCCGGGTGCGCATATTTTACCGATTTATGATAGTTTGTATAATTCCGGGATAAAAAGCATCTTAGCCAAACATGAACAGGGTGCTGCGTTTATGGCTGGAGGCTATGCCCGGGCATCGGGAAAAATTTCTGCCTGTATTACCACGGCAGGCCCCGGGGCAACTAATCTTATTACCGGCATTGCCAATGCTTATGTTGATAAACAGCCTGTTTTAGTTATTACCGGTGAAACCTCAACGCATATCTTTGGTAAAGGCGGCTTGCAAGAGAGTTCTGGTGAGGGCGGCAGCATTGATCAGGATGCTTTATTTAAAAGCATTACTAAATACAATAAATTAGTAGAACGTACTGATTATCTGGCTAATGTCTTGAATCGTGCCGCTAAAATACTCCTTTCTGATACCTCAGGTCCTGTATTACTCAGCTTTCCTTTTAATATTCAAAAAGAAATGGTTGATGAAGAGATTCTGGATCAGATTAAAACCAGGAAAAATCATCACCATTATCATGATGTATTTGCCTCAGATGCGCTGATAAAACTTATCGAAGAGGCATCTGCTCCCATTATCGTTGCCGGTAATGGCTGTATTATTTCCGGTGCTCAGCAGCAGGTTTCTGAACTGAGTGAACTAATGAATATCCCGGTCACCTCAAGTCTCAAAGGCAAGGGTGTGGTGTGTGAACGTTCAAAACTATCTTTAGGAAGTTTAGGCGTTACTTCTTATGGTGGTGCATACCACTATATTCTTGAACAAGCCGACCTTATTATATTTCTTGGTGCCGGTTTTAATGAACGCACCAGTTACGTATGGAATAAGGATTTATTAAAAAATAAAAAAATTGCTCAAATTGATAATAATATTGAACAATTAGAGAAAGTATTTAAAGCTGATGTCGCCATATTGGGCGACATTACTACGATTCTTAGCCGGGTTAATCTTGAGTTATCAGAAAAGCTTAAACAACAACAAATAAGCACTAAAAAAATACCCAATACTCTGCATAAATACCAGATGATAAATGACGAAAGTTCAGTAAAGAACATGTTGGAACTTCGTGAGCGTTTTCCGTTAGTTGCTTTGTTTTTCCAGGAACTTGAACAACACTTCCCTAAAGATATTATGGTTTTTGATGATAATATTATTTTCGCGCAAAACTTTTTTCGAGTGTCTTCAGAAAATCGATACTATCCAAATTCAGGTGTTTCATCTTTAGGTCATGCAATACCCGCAGCTATTGGCGCACGATTTGCTGAAAACAAACCGGTTTTTGCAATAATTGGTGATGGTGGTTTTCAGATGTGTTGCATGGAAATTATGACCGCGGTTAATTATCAACTGCCAATGACTATAGTCATGTTCAATAACTCAACAATGGGTTTGATCCGTAAAAATCAATTTCAGCAATATGATGAACGCTATATCAATTGTGATTTTGTCAATCCGGATTATGAACTGTTATCACGTTCATTTGGTATGCAGCATTATGCCGTCAATTCTGAAGCTGATCTCGATGGACTTTTGGCAAAAATTGATTATAAAAAATCAATTAACCTCATTGAAATCATGATTGATAAAAATGTGTTTCCAGGCTATATATCAAATCGTTAATCTGTTTTAACATTGATATATAGTACGATTAGAAAATGAACGTTAAATTCGGATACAGGAATAAATATGAATAATACAATTAATATGAAAATAACCGGTATGACTTGCCAGCATTGTGTCAAACATGCAACTGAAGCTCTTGAAGCTGTTGCTGGAGTTGATAGTGTTGAAGTAGCTCTTGAGCCCGGCGGTGCAGTAGTTATTGGTGATGCTGATAGTGAATTATTGATTGCAGCAGTAAAAGAAGCGGGTTATGAGGCTGATATTGTCTGATCATTGATATTAATTGAGCGGCTATAGTGTTTATCTCTGCTCAATAATAAACTTCAGACAATATACATTTCTTTATGTTCATTCAGTCTTAGCCAGCCTTTAGCAATACGGTAAATCACCCATACAGCGTCAGCCAGTAAAATGATATAACCGACTAATAAAATTAAGCTTGCCAGCCCAATAATACTCCATAATACACTGAACCAGAAGGTTCTGATCTGCCATCTAAAATGTGACTCTAACCAGGTTCCCTGCGCTTCGTCTTTTTTAACA